>NZ_JBDKWG010000150.1:0-183569 GCF_040151475.1 Reichenbachiella sp. MALMAid0571
CAAAGACCTACTTAAATCTACAGGTCAACCAAATCCACAGACCGAAAAACCCATAAGACTATCTGCCAAATACCAACTACGGTTCGTTCAACACTACATTCATGCTTGGCCTATCGGCCGCACGAATGCTTAGTTATTACGCAGTTATTGTATTTTGTGATGTTATTTCTCGGAGGTAGAGATTAACATGCACACAGGAAATTGATGAAAAGGGATTTGGTATAATAATCAAATCCCTTTTTTATTTTAGATTTGAAGACAACATTACCAAATCCAAAAATGAATTTTAATTTTACAGAAGAGCAACTCGCTGTGAAAGAGGCTGCTCGTGAATTTGCCCAATCTGAATTACTGCCAGGAGTAATAGATCGAGACAACAGTCAAACCTTTCCTAAAGAGGAAATCAAAAAAATGGCTGATCTCGGTTTTTTAGGAATGATGGTTGACCCCAAATATAATGGAGGCGGTATGGATACTGTTTCTTATGTGCTGGCCATGGAGGAAATTTCCAAAGTGGATGCTTCCTGTGCAGTAGTTATGTCGGTAAACAACTCTCTGGTATGCTGGGGACTGGAAAAATACGGCACAGAAGATCAAAAAGAAAAATACCTCAAACGCCTGGCAACAGGAGAAATTCTCGGTGCTTTCTGTTTATCAGAACCGGAAGCAGGTTCTGATGCTACTTCGCAACATACTACAGCCGAAGACAAAGGCGACCATTATTTGTTGAATGGAACCAAAAATTGGATCACAAACGGTAATAGTGCCTCAATATATCTCGTGATGGCTCAAACCAATCCCGAAAAAAGACACAACGGAATAAATTGCCTGATTGTAGAAAGAGGAATGGAGGGATTTGTCGTTGGAAAAAAAGAAGACAAGCTTGGCATCCGAGGCTCGGATACACACTCTTTGATGTTTACCGATGTAAAAGTCCCAAAGGAAAATAGAATAGGAGAAGATGGGTTCGGTTTTAAATTTGCCATGCAAGTATTAAACGGAGGTCGTATTGGTATTGCATCTCAAGCTTTGGGAATTGCCTCGGGAGCATATGAACTTGCCTTAAAATACTCCAAGGAAAGAAAAGCTTTCGGAAAAGAAATTTCTCAACATCAGGGTATTTCTTTTAAGCTAGCAGATATGGCTACTAACATTGATGCTGCCAGATTGTTGTGCATACAAGCTGCTCAACTAAAAGATCAGGGAAAAGGCTTTGTAAAAGCCGCAGCTATGGCAAAGCTTTTTGCCTCAAAAACGGCCATGGATACTACCATTGAAGCTGTTCAGGTTCATGGAGGATATGGCTTTGTAAAAGAATTTCATGTAGAAAGAATGATGCGTGATGCCAAAATCACCCAGATATATGAAGGTACTTCGGAAATACAAAAACTGGTAATAGCGAGAGAATTATTGAAATAATCAAAAAACCGCTATGTATAATTTCACATACAATATTTTGTATTGAATTGATATTATATTAGATTTATACAATAAATTGGGCTGATTTTATTGAAAATTCAGAGATTATTTATAAAAATTAATGGAAGACTATAATAAAATAATAGAATCTTTAAACGTCAGATTTATCAGTGCAAAAAATATTGATATTCTGAAGCCATTGACAATAGAGAACTATTATGATGTAGAAAATGTGGTTCTGTTTGTCCATAAAGGTGAAGTAAGGTTCGGTAAAGACAAACAAGTGGTTAATGAGAATGAAATTCTTTTTATTCCCGGGGGCAAGATGGTTTCCATTACCTATGGAAAAGGAACAGCCACAAGTCTTTCCAATGACGATTTTATTAACAACAGAGACAAATTTTTCCAAAATGCTGATAAAATCGTTCCCAAATCAGAAAACGACAATGTGAGCTTTATAAACTTTGATGCCAAAGTTTTTGACACAGTAAATTTCTTTGCCTCCTTAGATATTCCTCCTTTTATCATCAAAGGTAACAATAAATTGATATCAATAGTGAAAGAAGTGGTATCAGAAATGTATTCAGGGTTTGCAGGAAAGGGCAGGGTTGTAAAACTAGAGACCGATCATTTGGTAGTTGAGATTATCCGACACATTTTAAACAAAGGTTTGTTTGTAGAACAGTTCGCAACCAACTCTACTTACTTCAAAGATCCTCGGCTAATTGACATTTTTGCATATATCAAAAAGAATCTCAACGAAGATCTATCAAATAAAATATTGGCGGATGTCGCCAATGTTTCAGAAGATTATGTTGGTCAGTATTTCAAAATGCTCACAGGCATTAACCCTCAAGACTATATCGAATATCAGCGTATGGAAATGGCAGTGAATATGCTCAGAACATCTAAGAAAAGCATACGAGAAATCGGAAAGGAAGTAGGATACAAAGATACTGCTTATTTCTGCCGACGTTTCAAAATGATGTTTGGGATTCCAGCCGGTAAAATGAGAAGAAGGGAAACACTAATGAATGTTTAGTGCCCTGTTCATCGAGTTAATTTTATCAGAAACACCTATCAACAAACTTTGATTTTTTTCAATCGCATTTCCTATTACTATTAAGTCCGCACCTGCTTCTATAGCATTGTTGGCTTTTCCAACAGAATTGATGCCACCACCTACGATCAACGGAATGTCGATACACCTTTTCACATTAGAAATTATCTTCTGTGAAACAGGCTCATGAGCACCGCTACCAGCGTCCAAATAAATCATTTGTAAACCCAGCATCTCTCCTGCCATAGCCGTACTAGATGCGATGGTAGGCTTGTTTGCCGGAATAGGAGTAGTATTACTCATATAACTTGCTGAGGTCTGATTTCCGGAATTAATCAACATGTAACCCGTAGGAATCACTTCCAACTTGCTGCGCTTGAGGATCGGTGCTGAAAGCACGTGCTGCCCTATCAACATATCCGGGTTTCGACCGGAAATGAGCGATAAAAATAATATGGCATCAGCAGAAGGGTCTATTTGAATATTATTTCCCGGAAATATAATTGTGGGGATGTTGCTGTTTGACTTTATCGTTGAAATCACATTGCTGAAGTTATCATTCACAATGAGACTCCCTCCGACAAAGATGTAATCAACTTTATTCTCTACGCAGAGGTTTACCAGCTTTATTACACTACTCAAATCGTCAACCTTATCCGGGTCGATTAAAACAGCAAACGATTTTATTCCATTCTTTTTTTTATCAATCAGTTCTAAAAGTATATTACCAGCGGTCATTTTATCATTTTGTTTTTTAATGAATCAATCAATAAAGCAAGACTATTTTTGATTAGAAATGCAAGAACCGGATTCATAGACTTGGTTTTGTGAGTCAACTTCTCTACTGATTTTTTATCTTTTTTTAAAGGCTTTTCTTTTCCACTTATTATTTTGAAAACGGCATAACCAGCAACCAAAGCACCACCCACCAAAAGTGATCTTTTCAGGGTTTTATTCAATGATTTATTAAGAGCCGTAGTGCTTCCTTCGATTTCAGACAGCAACCTATTCTCCTTATTAATGAGTGCCTGTCGTTTTTTTGACAATATGGAACTCCCCTGGTCACTCATGCCCTTCATCTGAGATTCCTCCCACAATATTTGACTCTAAATATTGTTTCATTTTTCCTGATTTCAGGAAATATAAAATGACCAAAAGAAGCATAGTATATACACCAGCAAGCACCAAATAACCGCCATAAGTATTTCCCCATATTTCATTTAGGAAATTGGCCAACGCAAAACTTGCAAATGCCAAGACAAACATGGCGATGATAAAAATAATGAGAAAGGCAATCACCTGAGATAAGATTTTAGAGATGTGTTCTGTAAGATCCAGTTTAAGCAACTCGATCTTTACTTTCAGGTAGCCCGATAAGATTTCTTTTAGCTTATTTAGGTTTAGCAAATCCACGTCTCTTTGTCTCTTTAATTAATGAGATAAAGGTATAGTATAAAGCCTATTGAATAAAAATTTGTAAGGAAAGTTTGTAAAATTTATTAGCTGTGGAATGCAAAAAAGATTTTAACCTGCCCTAAGGTGTGGGGCAGGTTTGAAAGTCAACTAAGCTGTAATTTCTTTGATCCGCTCGTCAACAAGCATAAGGCTGGTAGCATCACTACCAAAGTTATCAAAAAGAGCAAGAATGTCACGTGCTGTCGATTCTTCTTCCATTTGCTCGTTGACAAACCAACGCATAAACTCTTCGGTAGCAAAATCATTGGCCATGCGACACTGACTGTAGATTCTGTGTATAGATTCCGTAACAGCTATTTCTGTATTCAGAGCTTCCTCAAATGCACTACGAACAGAATCAAAATCCAAAGTAGCTTCTTTAGAAGCAGGGACAGAGGGCTGTACCCCCATTTTAATCAAATATTTGTATATTTTGAGCATATGCTCACGCTCTTCCTCTGACTGCTTATAGAAAAACCCGGCACTGTTGGTATATCCTTTGATATCACACCAGGCAGCCATAGATAAATAGGAATTTGAAGAATGAAGTTCTAACTGTAATTGTTTTTTTAGTGAAGAGGCAATCTCATCACTTATTGCTATTTTTTGTCTTATCAAGTCTTTCATAATAGTAATTTTAGATACTTAAATTTACTACATTCGACTCTAAAAGGTTTGAACAAATGTTAATTTAAAATCAATCCAAATACAAATAAAGAAGGCTAGACAAGAGTACTTCGATGAATGCTTTGATGAATTATACTATTGAGCTGAAGCATTGCAAACGTTCCTTCCATAAGATTTCTAAGTTCAATTATTTCATCAATAGATAAAACAAAGAGCTTATCTACACAATGTAAGTTTAATATTTCTAATGGAGCAGAATTTGAATCAAGAAGTAAAGACTCCAGATTTACATCAAAAAGCTTTTTTCTGAATGAAATCAAGGTACATACATTCAATTGAAATCGTTCTCCAAATATGTCAAGGTACAATGCATTAGATACATCACACTGGTAAGATGCACATGAGTTTGTGCTATAAATTTGCTCAGGAGAACGCTCTATTTCTTTATGATTCTGACTAAACATTATCTTTTAGGACAGCTTTTACACTTTTTCTTTTTTGCCTTTTTGTACTTCTCACAGCATTTTTTGAACACACAACCGTCCTCTGCTTCACAGTGAAAAAACGAATTGTGAAAATGCTCGGAAATCTTCATTCCACAAAAGTACCTATTTAGAATTAATCTAAATAAAAACCGCCAGTTTTTTTGCAGAAAAATTTTATGAATTCAATTCACTTATTGCCAACCAGGCCATAAGGCCTGGACTAAATGCCAAAGCAGATTCATCTATATCAAAAGTGGGAGTGTGCACTCCGGAAACTATATTTTGGGCTTCATTTCGAGTGCCAAGTCGGTAAAAGCAAGCATTTACCTCCTGAGAATAATATGAAAAATCCTCTGCCGCCATCCATATATCAAGATCCACCACATTTTCTT
Organism: Reichenbachiella sp. MALMAid0571; assembly: GCF_040151475.1. Taxonomy (NCBI): domain Bacteria; kingdom Pseudomonadati; phylum Bacteroidota; class Cytophagia; order Cytophagales; family Reichenbachiellaceae; genus Reichenbachiella; species Reichenbachiella sp. MALMAid0571. The sequence continues at coordinate 5,439 of NZ_JBDKWG010000150.1, forward strand.
CTCCCATGTATTTTTTCGCTGCTTCAATTGATCTGGCCGTAAGTTCGGGTTCATTCTTTAAAAATGGATATCCTCTACGGACTTCAAAATCACAGCTGCCACCCATTGATTCCGCCAAGCCCTCCGCCAATTTCTTCATCTTTTCATGTGCTTTGGCACGCCACGGTTCATCAAGGGTTCGAAACGTTCCTTCCAGCTCTACTTTATCGGGGATTACATTGGTAGCACCCTTGGCTGTCACTTTGCCAAATGACAACACAGTGGGTGTCTTTGGATCTGCCACACGACTGACGATTTGCTGAAGTGCTACAATGATATGTGATGCGATCAAAACGGGATCGATGTTCATATCCGGCAATGCACCATGACCGCCTTTTCCTTTCACGGTTACATATATTTCATCAGCACTGGCCATGTACATGCCTTTTCTAAAACCTACCTTACCTGCAGGGATCAATGGCATCACATGTTGACCGAAAATACTTTGTGGAACAGGATTTTGCAATATTCCTTCCTTAATCATGAGGGAAGCTCCACCAGGAATTTTTTCCTCTCCAGGCTGGAATATAAACTTGACTGTTCCTTCAAATTCTCCTTTTACCTGATTTAAAATATAGGCAGATGAAAGTAGAGAAGAAGTATGTACATCATGCCCACAAGCATGCATCACTCCTTCATTTTTAGATTTATAAGGTTTCTCATTTTCTTCCGTAATGGGCAGAGCATCCATATCACCTCTCAAAGCAATTGTTTTTTTCTTAGGATTTTTTCCCTCAATAATCGCTTCAATACCTGTTCCCGCTATTCCCGCTTTATACGAAATCCCCCATTCCCTGAGCTTCGATTCAACAAAAGCACTTGTTTCGTATTCTTCAAAAGATAGTTCAGGATTAGCATGAAGATGTCTTCTATTCTTTTGTGTTTCTTCAAAAAAATTGGTCGAAATCTCCTTAATTTTTTCCAGTAATGGCATTAGTTCTTTGATTCTATGGGAATTCTAATTGGTACCAGTAATGACTGGGCAAATTCGGATTTTAAGATATTATAATCCTTGTTGGCTTCCATTCTGGTATAATACTCTCCTACACTTACTTTGTAGTTTGGCTGATCGTAAGTCACCAAAGGGCTGTACTGATCGGATATTGAATAAATTTGCTTCTTTATTTCGTATGCTTTTTCCTTGTCGTTTCCAGAGTAAACCTGAATACTAAGCCCATTGATAAACTTAATATTCTCTTTAGATTTCTTCACTCTGAGTAAAACACTATCCAATTCACTTTTTATGTGATGGGTTGGTTCAACCATCGGTTTTAGAATGACCTGATCACCCCCAGTATTGTCGTCAAATGAATAATTCGGTTCAGTGTATTTGTTCCTATAAATAGAAATATCTTCCTCATAAGTGGTAGTAGTTGTAACGCTCTTGATAGCAGAGGGCGCACAAGAATAGATTGTAGCCGCAAAGCAAACTACCAGACTGACTTTTAAATATGTTTTATTCCAGAATAACACAGCTATTGTTTTTCAAGTCTTCCTCTATAGATTTAAACTTCACATTTTCCTTAACCGTACCATCCGAATACTGAACATTGACACGGTCATTCCTGCCATATATCTTTTCCGATTTTACAGGAGCACTTCTTTCAACAGGTGGCCGATTGTTTTCTCTTCTACTCAGCAAAGATCTGCTTTCTTCTTTAGACTCGCTATAATTTTGCTTCGACTTTTGCTGCTTTGCTTCATGAACTTCGTCTGGGTTTTCTATGGGTATTACAGCTTTCATCAGGAATGAAATGGTGTCTTCATTCACCTTTGCTATAAACCTCTTGAACAGTTCGAAAGATTCGAATTTATAAATAAGAAGAGGATCCTTTTGTTCATACACCGCATTTTGAACTGATTGTTTCAGATCGTCCATTTCGCGTAGATGTTCTTTCCAACTTTGATCAATGATCGCCAGAGCAATCATTTTTTCCATCGCTTTAATTACCTCTTTTCCTTCGGTTTTAACGGATTTTTCCAAATTGGCTACTACACCTACTTGCTTTTTGCCATCAGAAAAGGGAATCATTACATCCTGAACAGTAGCACCTCTGGTCAACTGAATATTCTTCAATACCGGTAACGACTGGTCAGCAACTCTTTTGTTTTTATTGTGATACTGACTTAATACATCGTTGTACAATTTATCGGACAATTGTGCTTCCGAATTTGATGTAAATTCCTCTTGAGAAATTTTCACATCCAAACCCAACACACTCAAACAATTTAGCTTGAAGCTATCATAGTCAGATGCTGCTTTGGCATTGATTACCAAATCTTCTGAAGTATCGTACATCATGTTCAGAATATCAAGATCAAGTCTTTCCCCGAACAGTGCATTTTTTCTTCTGGTATAGATAACATCACGTTGCGAGTTCATAACATCATCATATTCCAATAGCCTTTTTCTCATCGCAAAGTTGTTTTCTTCAACTTTTTTCTGAGCCCTTTCGATTGACTTGGTGATCATGCTATGTTGGATTACTTCACCCTCTTCAAGGCCAAGTCTGTCCATGATTTTTGCAATCCTGTCCGAACCAAAAAGTCGCATAAGGTTGTCTTCCAGCGAAACGAAAAACTGGGAAGACCCAACATCTCCCTGCCTACCCGCACGCCCTCTCAACTGACGGTCAACACGACGAGATTCGTGACGTTCAGTACCTATGATTGCCAACCCTCCTGCTGCTTTTGATTCAGGAGTAAGCTTAATATCGGTTCCCCTACCCGCCATGTTTGTGGCAATTGTAACTGTCCCTGGCTGACCTGCTACAGCAACCACATCAGCTTCCCTGGCATGTTGCTTCGCATTTAGCACCTGATGTTTAATTCCCTTCATATCCAGCATCCTGCTGATCAACTCTGATATTTCTACAGAAGTGGTACCTACCAACACAGGCTGTCCTTTTCTGGTTAGCTCTAAGATTTCTTCCGCAACAGCGTTGAATTTTTCACGCATTGTTTTGAAAACTTTGTCCTCCATATCACTCCTGGTAATTGGACGATTTGTTGGTATTACTACTACATCGAGTTTATATATCTCCCAAAATTCTCCTGCTTCGGTTTCCGCAGTACCTGTCATACCACATAGTTTGTGGTACATTCTAAAGTAGTTTTGAAGCGTGACTGTAGCGTAGGTTTGAGTAGCATCTTCAACTTTCACGTTTTCTTTTGCCTCAATAGACTGATGCAAACCATCAGAATACCGACGACCTTCCATCACCCTGCCAGTCTGCTCATCAACTATTTTCACTTTACCATCAACTACGATGTATTCCACATCTTTCTCAAACAGAGTATATGCTTTCAATAGTTGATTTATGGAATGAATTCTTTGAGCTTTTACAGAATAATCTTTTATGACTTCTTCCTTTTGAGTCAACATTTCTGTTTCTGACAAAGAACTATCCTCTTCCAGTTTAGAAATTTCAATACCTATATCGGGCATGATAAAGAAGGATGAATCTTCCCCTTCTCCTGTGATCAGATCTATTCCCTTTTCTGTTAGTTCTATACTATTGTGCTTTTCATCAATGGTGAAATAAAGAGGCTCATCTGCTTCAGGCATATTTTTTTGATTGTCCTGAAGATAAAAATTTTCTGTTTTTTGAAGAATCTGTCTCATACCCGTCTCACTAAGGAATTTGATCAGGGGTTTGTACTTAGGAAGTCCTCGGTACGCTCTGAACAGAGGCAACCCTCCATCATTTTCATTTCCTTCCTTAATGAGCTTTTTAGCTTCAATCAAATATTGAGATACCAGTTTCTTCTGAGCTTCTACCAGTTTACTTATACGAGGTTTTAATTCGTAAAATTCATGCTCATCTCCTTTTGGAATAGGGCCGGATATGATCAGCGGTGTTCTGGCATCATCTACTAAAACCGAATCGACCTCATCCACCATTGCGAAGTGATGTTTCCTTTGCACAAGTTCTTCGGGATCACGAGACATATTGTCTCTCAGGTAGTCAAATCCAAATTCGTTGTTGGTTCCATAAATGATATCACACTTATATGCATTTCTTCTTTCAGGTGAATTTGGTTGAAAGTTGTCAATGCATGCAACAGTCAACCCATGGAATTGAAATATTGGTGCATTCCACTCCGAATCTCTTTTTGCAAGGTAATCGTTCACTGTTACCACATGTACTCCTCTGCCTGCCAAGGCATTTAGGTAGGCAGGCAATGTAGCAACAAGCGTTTTTCCTTCACCAGTTGCCATTTCGGCTATTTTTCCCTGATGCAATACCACACCTCCAATGAGCTGTACATCATAGTGAATCATATTCCACTCAACCTCCGTGCCGTGAGCCATCCATTTGTTATGCCATATAGCGGTATCTCCCTGGATTTCAATATGAGCTTTGTTAGCTGCCAACTGCTTATCTTCCATTGTAGCAGAAACAGTCAATTTTTTGTTTTCTGTAAACCTTCTTGCGGTCTCTTTTACTACAGCAAAAGCCCTGGGTAATATCTTCAACAGGATTACTTCGAGTTCCTCATCTCTTTTCTCTTCCAGTTTGTCTATTTCTCCAAAAACTTCTTCTTTTTCGGAAATATCAAGATCCGGATTTTCATCTACTCTTTTGTGAAGTTCGGCTATTTTATCATCTATAGATTTTAGCCCTTCATTGATTTCACTCTTCAGTTCACGGGTCTTGTCTCTAAGTTGATCATCTGTGATCGAACTCAATTTTGTATATTCGGTATTTACCAATTCTACATAAGGAACCAGTTCTTTCAAATCTTTGTCTGCCTTGGTTCCAAAAACCTTCGCAATACCTTTAGCAATCGAATTAAACATATATATTGATTCTACTAATTTTCAATTTATTTGGGTAGTTCACCTTACAACATTCGAACCAACCAAACTAATGGGACAAATTGTCATGAAGGACTTAATCGGATGTAAAGGTAGTAGCTTTTTTAGTTTTGAAAAGCAATATAGAAAGGTCTGTTTACAATTTCGGTTTGCTCTTACTGTTTGCGTTCTTTCCCGTATAAATTGAAAGCCAAAATCTCATTCAACTAAAATGTAAGATTGTTTAATTATTCAGCCTTCCACAACTAGCTTTGTTTTTCAATAAAAAAATCAACTTACTACAAACAACATACGTTCACCTCTTTGAATTCATCAAATCAGTAATATATAGATTTATAAATCTTACTCACCACCTTTCCAAAATGAACAAAATCTTTTCACTTTTTTTAGTTTTAGTCCTAAGCTATACGATTGCAATTGGTCAGGGACAAGTAACCATCAGTGGCTATATTAAGGATTCCTCCAATGGAGAGGATTTGATAGGTGCTACTGTGTATGTCAAAGAACTTGAATCCGGAACTGTCACCAATGTGTATGGTTTTTACTCATTTTCTCTTAGTCCGGGAATTTACGAGGTTGAATACAGATACATTGGTTATGCAACGGAAATCCGAAAACTAAACCTTGAAGCCAATCAAAGAATAGATATAGAACTGAACAATGCCAGCAAGCAACTCGAAGAAATAGTGGTGACTGGTGAACCGGAAGATGTGAATGTCTCCGGAATACAAATGAGTGCAGACAAAATGGATATGAAGACCATGCAAAAAATCCCCCCACTACTAGGGGAAGTGGATGTGTTGAAAAGTATTCAATTATTGCCGGGAGTATCAACTGTAGGAGAAGGAGCCTCTGGATTTAATGTGAGGGGTGGAAGCACAGGACAAAATCTCGTCCTTTTAGATGAAGCTCCTGTTTTCAATTCGTCACACATGCTGGGTTTCTTTTCTGTTTTCAATCCAGATGCAGTTAAGGACATCAAACTTATCAAGGGAGGAATTCCCTCAAGATACGGAGGAAGAATTTCTTCCATTCTGGATATAAGAATGAAAGACGGAAATAATAAGGAGTTTGAAGCCACAGGTGGAATTGGAACAATTTTTAGTCGGTTGGCAATAGAAGCCCCCATAGTAAAAGATAAAGCATCCTTCATCCTGGCGGCACGTCGGTCTTATATTGATGTATTGACCAAACTGACAACCGACGTATTAGACGATGGGGCGGCCTTGAATTTTTACGACCTGACTTTAAAAACCAACTATAATATCAATAAGAAGAACAGGGTGTTTGTTTCAGGGTATTTAGGTCGAGACAATTTTAAGTTTGATGCCCAGCAGGGATTTAATTGGGGAAATAGAACACTCACCACTCGTTGGAATCATATTTTTAATGACCGTCTTTTTTCAAATATCACAGGTTTTTTCAGCGACTATGACTACCAACTGGCTTTTGGAGAAGATGAATTGGATCGGTTTGATTGGAGTTCCAGAATTTTCACTTATGATTTAAAACCCGAATTTACTTATTTTATAAATCCTCAAAACGAATTGAGTTTTGGAGGGGAATTTTTGTTGTACCGCTTTGAGCCTGCCAACGCCGTAGGAGTAAGCAACGGTGAAGTACAGGACATTACTATAGATCAAAAATATGCTGTGGAAACATCCACTTATATTGAAAATGTACAACAATTAGGATCTAGCGTTTCTATTCAATATGGTGCCCGTTTTTCTCATTTTCAATACATTGGCCCGGGCACTTATTTTGAGTTTGATGAGCAACCTGCCGGAACGAGAAGAAATGTTATAAATGAATATAAAGCCGAAAGTGGTGAAACAATTCAATCGTATAACAATCTGGAACCCAGATTTTCATTCAAATACCAATTGAATAATTCTACTTCACTCAAAACCAGCTACAACAGAACCAGTCAATATGTTCACCTGATTTCAAATACCACCGCCTCAAATCCATTGGATATCTGGATACCAAGTAGCAACAATGTGAAACCACAAACCGGACATCAGATTGCGGTAGGATGGTTCAAAAATTTCGGAAACGACAACAACATAGAAACATCAGTAGAAGCCTACTACAAAAAAACCAATAACCAGATTGACTATATAGACGGAGCTGATATTCTGATCAATGAATTTTTAGAAGGAGATCTGCTTACTGGTATCGGCCGGGCTTATGGATTGGAATTTTCTGTCAAGAAGAAAGTTGGTAAAGTCAATGGCTGGGTAAGCTATACGCTTGCCAAAACTGAACTTAAGGTTGATGGTATAAACAATAGCAACTGGTATCCTACCAGATATGATCAAAGACACAATTTAAAAATTACATCATTTTATGAAACGCCCGGAAGATGGTCGTTTTCTTCAACTTTCACACTGATCACCGGAACACCAACTACATTTCCATCTGACAGGATCGAAGTGCAGGGAATGGTTATTCCATACAATGCTGAGGGCTCAAGAAACAATGTCAGGATAGGTTCCTACCATAGACTAGACTTGTCAGCAACACTTCAGGGCAAAAAATTAAGAAATGGAAAACCAAGAAAGAACGAAAACTTCTGGGTATTCTCTGTTTACAATGCCTATGGACGTAAGAATCCATTCTCCATCTATTTCACTCAGGAAGACACACGACGGGCACTGGGACAAGCCATTACAACAGAAGGCAGGCAGGTTTCCATTCTGGGTTCATTGATTCCTTCCATTTCCTACAATTTTAAATTCTAGAAAAAATGAAAAAGTTATTTATATTCTCCATAATTTCTTTGACAGCACTTTTCATCTCTTGTGACGACAAAATAGATATCGACTTACCTGATTCGGATGCGGTGATTGTAGTAGATGCATGGCTCAACAACCTGCCAGAAAATCAGAAAATAATACTCACCTGGAGTCAAAACTATTTTGATAGCAATGAACCAACCGGCATAACTGACGCCCAGGTAACTGTAACCGATGGAGCAGATACTTTCGACTTTGTCCACACAGACAATGGAACTTACATCTGGACACCTCCAGATGGTGAAGTCTTTGGAACTATTGGTTCAGAATATACCCTGGCAGTAAATATTAATGGAGAAGAATTTACCTCTGTCACTCAAATGAATCAAGTACCAACTGTTGACAGTGTTACTTTTAAATTCGAACCAGAAGACACTTTTTTCCCTGACAGCTATTTAGGAGAATTTTGGTCGAGAGATATAGAAGGAGAAGGAAATACATACTGGATCAAATCCTATAAAAATGGTGAATTACTAAGCAAACCTTCCGAGATGAATATCGCTTACGATGCAGGGTTCAACAAAGGTGGGGGGCTGGACAATTTAATATTCATCCCTCCGATCAGAAATGCCGTCAATCCATTTGATGAAGATGCTAATGACGAGTTTGTTTCTCCATATAAAGATGGAGATGCCTTAAAAGTAGAAATACACTCCATAAGTGAAGATGCATTCAATTTTTTAACCAACGTGCGTGTTCAGACAGACAGACCAGGTGGTTTCGGAGAGTTGTTTGCTCAGCCATTGTCCAATGTGCCTACAAACATAGTGAGTTCCAACCCAAACGCAACAAAGGTAGCTCAGGGCTTTTTTAATGTAGCTGCCATAGAATCCAATAGTGCTACGCTGGATGTCAGCAAGGTACCCAAAGGGAATTGATGAAGCTTTAGTAAACCCTAGATGCTTTTACATTCAATTGTGATTACAGGAGTCATTGCATAGTTTTGCGATTCAATTTTTGAAGCATCACTATGGTCATCAACAGTAAATTATTCAATACAATTTTTCAGGAAAGCATAAACATCTATCATATTAAAGATGATATAAATACTCCTTGCCCTAATCCGTATGAAAAAGGAAGTATTGAACATATTCTTTTTGCCAAAAACTGGATAGATACTGTACAATGGCACATGGAAGACCTGATCAGAATGGTAGATATCAATCCTGTTGATGCCTTGAAAATCAAGCGTGATATTGATGCTTCGAATCAGGTAAGAACAGATACTGTAGAACAATTCGAAGACTTTCTTTTTGCACAATACAGACATGTGAAAATATCACCTGATGCCAGAGTGAATACCGAAACTCCAGGATGGGCGATGGACAGGCTTTCCATTCTCAATTTGAAATTGTACCACTTCAAAGAAGAACTAAACAGAGAAGGTATAAGCCCTGCGCATTTTGAAAAATGCAAAAAGAAAGTGGATGTATTGGAAGAACAATACAAGGACCTCTCCAATGCCATTGATGCTTTATTAGAAGAAATAGCCACAGGAAAATGCCAGATCAAAGTCTATCGCCAAATGAAAATGTACAACGACGAAGAGCTAAATCCTATGCTGAGGAAGAAATAGGCAAAGTGACAAGCAAATTAGCCTTAATTAATCATTTCAACCCAGACTTGAATTAATGGTTTCTCAAAGTGGTCAGTAAGAATTACCCGTCATTGCGAGGAGGCACGACGAAGCGATCTTTCACCTAAACCCATCGAGGTATCTTATACAGATTGCTTCACTACGTTCGCAATGACGTGGAGTTCTTGGCTGTTGTATTTCATTCGGATTGAACTTATTTTTAGTCTATGGAAAAAGGTGGATGCATCTATATTCTAACCAACAAAAACAAAAAGGTTCTCTATACCGGAGTGACATCTGATTTGCAATCTCGTGTGTATGAACATAAAACCAGAGTTCATCCAAAAAGTTTTACTGCAAAATACAATGTTGATTGGTTGGTCTATTACGAGACTTTCCATTCTATCGAAGAGGCAATTGACAGAGAAAAGCAATTGAAAGCAGGATCAAGAAAGAAAAAATTAGACTTGATCAATAGTTTCAATCCTAACTGGAAAGATTTATATGAAGATATCTTAAAATGGTGAAATATGAATTATCCGTCATCGCGAGGAACGAAGCGATCTTTCCTTACATCCATACAGATTGCTTCACTGTGTTCGCAATGACGTGAAGCCCGGAAGTGTCTTTAATATCATTCAATCTCGCTCAACACTTCAATCCCGCGATCAATGGAATGAACCCCAGAGATAATCAATAGAAGTTTGTCTTTTATCTCTTTCAGACCGCAAGTTTTACTGTGCTGCTGAACGTACTGCAAGATTCTCCCAAATTTGTCTGAATTGAAATATTCCTGATTGTCAGATGGAAGAAAATTACACTTCATCTTGCCACTCTTTAAGCTCAACTTTTCAAAACCAAGCGATATAGCAAACCACCTTAGGCGTACGGTTTTAAACAAATCCTGAACTTCAGCAGGCAATTTACCAAAGCGGTCTTCAACAGAGCTGATAAATTCATCCAACTCCTTTTGGTCTTTGATATTATCAATTTGTGTATATAAGCTCAACCGCTCTGTAATGTTTTTCACATACTCCTCTGGGATCAGGATTTCCAAATCCGTTTCAATGATACAATCTCTGACGAGTGCTTTGGTTTGACTGGCCAACTCATTCTCAAAAAGGGCTTTGTATTCATTTTCTTTCAAATCCTGAATAGCTTCATCCAAAATCTTATGGTACATATCAAAACCAATATCAGAAATAAATCCACTTTGCTCACCACCCAATAGGTTTCCTGCACCTCTGATGTCCAAATCCCTCATAGCCACCTTGAAGCCATCTCCCAAATCTGAAAACTCTTCCAATGCGCTCAGCCTTTTTCTGGCATCTGCCGACAATTTAGAAGTCGGTGGGGTAAACAGGTAACAAAATGCCTTTTTGTTAGATCTACCTACCCGTCCTCTCATTTGATGGAGGTCTGACAACCCAAAATTCTGAGCGCTGTTGATGATGATGGTATTGGCATTGGGAATATCCAATCCTGACTCAATGATATTGGTTGAAACCAAAACATCGTATTCACCTTCAATGAACTTCATCATTGTCTTTTCGAGTTTAGCTCCATCCATTTGACCGTGTGCTACGCCTATCCTGGCATCTGGCACAAGGCGGTATATAATATTGGCTATGCCGTCAATGTCCGCAACCCTGTTGTGAACAAAGAAAACCTGACCTCCTCTGCGAAGTTCAAAACTGATCGCATCCCGGGTGATTTCTTCATTGAACACATGCAATTCTGTAGTAACTGGTTGGCGGTTCGGAGGGGGTGTAGATATTATACTCAGGTCTCTGGCACCCATCAGAGAAAAATGAAGCGTTCTGGGAATGGGTGTTGCTGTCAGGGTAAGTGTATCCACATTTACCTTTATCTCTTTGAGCTTGTCTTTTACCTTTACACCAAATTTTTGCTCTTCATCAATTACCAACAACCCCAGGTCTTTGAACTGCACATCTTTATTGGCAATGCGGTGCGTACCAATCAGTATGTCCAGCTTTTTCTCCTTCACTTTTCCCAAAATATCTTTGATCTCCTTTGTGGTTCTAAACCGATTGACATAATCAATATCCACAGGAAATCCGGCCAGTCTTTCTTTAAAAGTACGGTAATGCTGCATGGCAAGAATCGTAGTAGGTACAAGTATTGCCACTTGTTTTCCATTCACCACAGCCTTGAATGCCGCTCTGATCGCTACTTCCGTTTTTCCAAAACCTACATCTCCACAAACCAATCTGTCCATTGGATGTGGTTTTTCCATGTCTTCTTTTACACTTTCTGAAGCAGAAGCCTGATCGGGTGTGTCTTCATAGATAAAGGACGTTTCCAATTCTGCCTGTAGATAACTGTCAGGCTCAAAAGCAAATCCGGGAGCAGCCTTTCTCTTGGCATACAAAGCAATCAGGTCTTTGGCAATGTCCTGTACATTCTTCTTAACCTTTTTCTTTTTGTTCTCCCATTCAGGGGATCCAAGCTTATTCACTATCGGGGCTTCAGTATCTTTGCCACTGTATTTGGAAATTTTGTGTAATGCATGAATACTGATGTACAGCAAGTCATTGTCTTTATATACCAGTCTGATGGCTTCCTGTTTGTTGCCGTTCACTTCGATAGTGTCCATTCCGGCAAAACGGCCAATACCATGATCTATATGCACCACAAAATCTCCTGTTGATAATGTCCTCAGTTCCTTGAGGGTCAGTGCTTTTGATTTGGAATGTTTTTTTCGAATCTTATACCTGTGAAACCTTTCAAAAAGTTGGTGATCGGTAAAACAAGCAATCCGAGATTGGTTGTCAATAAAACCTTCTCTCAAACCAATAAAAAGACTGCTAAATTTGATGAATGGATTTATTTTTTCAAAAATAGATTCAAGCTGATTGATCGGTTTTTCAGACTCAGACGCCACTATAGTGGTATAGTCCTTCTGCTGAAAATCTTCCAACGATTGAGTAATCAGATCAAAGTTTTTATTGAAAGAAGGCTGGGCAGAAGTGTCAAATTGAAATACATGATCCGGTTTTAAATAAAACCTGTTTCCAAATTCGATCTTCACATATTTTTCTATGGAGTCTGAAAATGATTGCTGCGTTTCAAACAAATAATCCGGTTTGAAAATCCCCGTATTGCCACTAGAATCAATAATTGTTTGAAAACTTTCGCTTGCCCGGGTATAATATTTTTCTATTACATCCAGCGTTTGTTGATAATCTTTGATCCAAAGTTTCGAGTTCTTTGGAATAAAATCGAAAAAAGACTCTCGCTTTTCTTCAAGCAGTTTAGTTTGTACATTCGGAATAATATTTACCTCTTTCAGGCTTTCGTTGGAAAGCTGGGTTTCCGGATCAAAAGTCCTGATGCTTTCAATTTCATCCCCAAACAACTCTATCCTGGCCGGAAGCTCTCCGGCATAAGAATAAATGTCAACAATACCTCCACGAATGGCAAACTGACCGGGTTCATAAACAAAATCATCCTGTACGAAACCATAGGTCAAAAACAGCTCCGTCAAAAACTCTATATCCACCGATTCCCCCACTCTGGCTGTCCAGGTATTGGCCACCAACGACTTTTTGTTGATTACTTTTTCAGTCAATGCCTCAGGGTAGGTCACGATCAATTCCCCTGAAGACGCTTTATGATTGATCCTATTGAGGATTTCGGCCCGCATCAGAATATTGGCATTCTCAATCTCCTCAAATTCATACGGCCTTTTATAAGATGAAGGAAAAAACAATATTTCCTTATCACCAAATAGATTTTGAAGATCGTTGTGAAAATAGGCAGCCTCCTCTTTTTCATGCAGAATGAAAATATGGTTCTGATGATTGATAGAGTATATGGAAGAAGCCACTATTGCATCCAGGCTACCCGCCAAACCTTTAATTTGAACGTTCTTCGGTTCGTTCGGTTTGGCCGTTTCCGCCAATCCGATAATATTGCTTTCTGACTTAAATAGCTTTAATAGGTCTCTTCCTTTCAACGGTCTGTATTTATTTTAGAGGCTGCAAAGGTAAAAATTAATTCGAGCTAAAATAGAGCTGTGGTATTTGTCTGTTGGGCGTGCCCCTTCGGGTCGGGCTTTCGGCACTCGCCTGGCCTTCCCCACTCCAACTTCGGGCTCAAACAAAGCCTCTATCCCTCACGCAAAAAGGGCATACACATTTAAAATTTCTTACTCTCCCCAGAACAGTTCTGGGGTCTGTTAGTATTGACTGTGACTTTAAAAGATACCGCAACAAGTGCGGTAAGGAGGTTTAATTTTTAAATGAGATTGTCCTTACGTTCCTTTTTACAAACAATACTCTTTCAAAGCCTCCGCCGACAATTTTTTGTCGTAATTGGCCAGATTTTTAAAATCCTGGCAAGCTGCTTTTTTATTTTTAATCTGAAAATTGCAAACTCCTCTTTTATAAAAAATTTCCCAGGTTTTCAGATTCAAATCTATGGCCTTGGAAAAATCTGAAACCGCCAACGGAAAGTTTCCAATTTGCTCAAGAATTACACCCCTGTTGTAGTAGGCATGAGCAAAATCCTTTTTTTTATTGATGAAAAAGTTAAAGTCTTTCAATGCACCATATTGATCGCCAAAGGATGCTCTTGCCACACCCCTATGATAGTAGGTATTCAAATGATCGGGATTGGTTTTTAGTGCTTCATTGAAATAATGGGTAGCATCCATGAATTGCATCAGCTTAAAACAACATTTTCCCTTCAGGCTATTTGCATCAAAATTACTTTCGTCAAGAGCCAAAATATTGTCTGCATCTACTATCACACTTTCATATTTTTCCATTTTCATATTGCATCTGGCTCTACCTAGAAAACCCTCTACAAACTTGGGGTTGAGTTTTATGCTTTTGGAATAATACGGAACCGCTTCTTTAAAATCGCCAAGTTCTTCATGGCATCTGGCTATGTTGTACAATGTATAGTAGCTGTTAGGATCCAGTTTATCGGCGGCTTTGAAGAACTCCAAGGCATCTCCATAATCTTCATTATTGAAAGCCTCCTCTCCTTTTTCCAGGTTGTTGACGCATGACATCAAAAAGAAAGTAGCTGAAATGGAAATGCAAAAAGCTATTTTATACATTGGCTTGAATTTGACATTGCCAAGCAAAAATTATTCCTTTCTTATATTCATGTTTTTTTCTGCGGCTTCACGCCCCTATTTGGTATTAGCATCATCAGAGAGATTTGCGACCTCAGCGGAGGCAGAGGTGATGAAAACAAGAACCTCTTTGCGACAAAGAAGCAGACTTTGATTTGAGGATTTTAATTGTGGTAATAGTATAGCCAATTTAGGACATGCCAGATATAGAAATGGTACTCTTATGAATGAGGATTCAAAACACCATAAGCGTCCAGTACCAATTTAGCTTGCTGGGTAAGCTCCTTTAGCTCGTAAAATTCTTCCTGAAAAAAGACGAGTTGAATATCCTGATGACAGGTGTTTACCACGATCTGTTTGCTGCTACCTGACACCCCTGAAGCGCATGTTTCAAAATCAATACGACTTATCGACTTACAGAACAAATGAAAATGTTCGTCAGTAAATCCAAGTAAAAAGTTTTTATAATAAAACCCGACTCTTTTGCAGCAACCACAATTTGATATGCTGAAATATTCTCCTTCGATCAATATTTTTGGTTTGCATTTTTTCATATCATTGGTTGTTTTCTCTATTTGGCATGGCACTGTAGTGCGTTAAGAATACTCCTTTGTAAATAGGGGCATTGCGAATCTCTGGTGATCTTCAATATCAATTTCTTATTGGGCTTTGGTTTTGCAAGTTCAGTCTCCATCTCCTGCATTACTTTATCATAATTGAATCTATTATCCATTCTGTTTTGGCTTATAATGTAGTGCCTTAAGCGGTCTCGGATCTTTAAAAGGAATTATTACTATGCTCAAGGATTACTTTCCGAGACTGCTAAGGACTTTATCAATTAACTATGACACAAAGATGGGCTGTATCTCACTGGTTGTCAATCGCTATCACTAGGCAATTTGATCACTATTAGTAGCTAATTGAGCGGTCTTTAGAAAGGGTTATAAAGTTTTGTACTCATGGAATGGCTTCACCCAAACTTCCAGGCACCTTTTGCATATTACGGGAAATAACCTGTGGCCTCAACCAGTATGGATTATGCTTTTTAGAATATGGCTCGTTTTATTCCAACCCTATCTGTTTTGCTTTTCGTTTTATCAGTTCTTTATAACCATCATTCATGGCATTTGGCAAAAAGCTTTCATCAATAAATTTGATCCATTTTGGGAATAGCTTTTTGTATTTCTTAAAAATATTATCTGTTACTTTTTGATCCAATCCCGAACCTTTCATAGCCGTTTCAAAATCATTTCTTACTATCTTTTTCTTCCTCCCATTTAAAGTAAGTGCCAAATCTTCATCGTCACCCTCCACAACCAATTCGGATGCTACCAGGTCATAAGCCGGACACAAAGAATAGTCCGAGTCCATCCTGATAAGTGAAAAATTTTTCAAATGCATGTCGTTGTTGCCGGTTAAAAAACTAAAAAGAACCAGCTCGTAAAAATCAGTCAAATCAAGCCCTGGGTTTGCAGAATACCTTCTTATTGCTTTCCCGATTTGCTCATAAGAGCCTTTGTATTTATGCTCTGTCAGTCTTTCTGTCAACTGGCACATGTCTTCCATGTGTATCTTATTGCCATTCTTCCGGTCAATTCTTTTTGTGATGTAAGCCAATTGTCCGGATTTCAACCTGATAAGTGAATGATCAACAGTTTTAATCTTACTCATCTCAGCCAGATGCATGGTCAAATCCTCATTCTCCGGAAGATTTGGGTACATTTCGGTTTGAGGTTTCAAGATGTATTCTCCCCACAGCCCAACGATTGCGAATCGTTCTGGAATGTCAGATCCTTTCTCTAATCCAAGTGACAGTTTAGGTTGTACTCCTGTAACAGTTTTTTGACTTTTAACTACCTGCTCTGCCAATTCCAGCATTTGCTCTTGGGTAAACTCTAATTTTGGTGGAGCCAACGTTCCAAAAAACTTCTTGCTACATCGTGAGTGATATCCTTCCTTTCCGGCAGGTGTCATTAATTCTCCCGAATCAATTTTTTTGTAACAGTACAGGCATTTGTTTTCCATCTTTTTAAATAGCTTGTATTGATACAGCACCTATACAATCATGGCATGTTTTGAGCAAAACATCCATTCTGTCTCGTGGATTCAATTTCCAGTTTTTCTGAGCAATATCCAATAACCAGCCTTCCGGTATCAACCCATCAAAAAATGGAAACATAGTCATGCTTTCGTATTCCTTGTCTGTTAGTGGCAGGGTCAGGCTAACAGGCTCTGCTTCATTGCTTGCAAGGTAAGATGAGTCGTACTGAAAATGATATCCATCTTCATCTTCGGTCAACAGACCTGCTATCCTGTCGTACATATATACTTTAGCTTGCTTCATGTCTCTCTGATGGTATAGGGCCAAGTTCATGACCAAATAGTGATAGTACCTGATTTACTTTATCCGTTTGCAAGCTTGGTTTTCCTTGTTCAAGGTCTCTGACGAACCTTAAACCAACACCGGCTTTAAAAGACAGATCCTCTTGGGTCAAGCCCAGAGCCTTTCTTTTGTTTTTGACAAAAAGACTTAGCTTATTCATATCATTTATACCTTTTCGGGTATAAATGTATAAAATTTATTTGTAAATATACCTTTTCGGGTATAATACTATAGTATGAAATATTAATTATACCTCAACGGGTATAAAACAACAGATTTTACTCTATTTATACCTGATCAGGTATATTTATTTGAGGTACTGCTTAAACGATTGAGAGCAGAATATAAAACCCGATATGGAAATTGTGCTGTCACGCATTGCGTCGAAAAGGCTAAATTCAGATTGTGAGATTGCTATGCTATAAACAACTGGTCATACTATTTGATTTCAGTTGAACCCAAATTCAGTTTACTAATTTTCTTAAGAATTACTTTAGTACATTCCATTATTGCTTGATCAAACATGACAATATTATTTCCTTTTGGATGCAAGGAACTACGAAATCTGATACCATTCGCACCTGTAAATGTTTTAATAAATTCACAAATAAATTGTGTTGGAATATATTCAATATCCGTATCGTAGCGTCTCATGGGTTTTGATAGCTCCAAACTAACCTTATCTCTTAGTAGTCTCGCTTTAATCGTGGAATTTATTCTCCCTGATTGATATAGCATAGTATCTTCAGTAAAGTCAACAATTTTTACTTTATCAAATTCCTTTTTTAATTGAAATTCGCCAATGCTTAATTCATCTAAGTATGAAGCTCTAACCTCATAAAGTACTGTTTCTGTATTATCACTTAAATATAGAAACGGAATTCCAGAAGGGTTAGCACGTCCACCACTTGCCAATTTTGGCTCGGGGCACATCATATTCTCTGAAATATATGGCTTCATTCCACTTTCATGATGAACACGTGCGCGAAACAGTTTTGTCGTTGAGTCCAATTCGTATTGTGTATTGAAAAACTCATCCCACCCTAATTCCATAGTTAAAAAATCAATATCTTGAACATATCTTCTTTCCCATTTAATACTTTCTTTTAATGTATCCCAATATGAACCGTTTTGAATAATATCTTCGGTGTAATCAACCAAATCATCAGCACTCGTAATTTCCGAATTTAAGTTCTGTGCAACCTTATTTAAAATTTTAGAGGCATTCTGGGGTGATGAGAAAAAATTCCAATTCTCTTGTATTTTTGATTTTAATGAAGTCCCATTTTTAGATAGTTGGAAATTATTAAGCAGCTCTTGAAAAAAATCAAGGAGTTCTTCTAATTCTAAAGTTGAAACACCTCTGGAGTTACATACTTCACAATCACCTTTTTTACCTGAAGATTGTATAAAACCTATTAATTCTAATTCTTCATCTGAAAAGCAGTTCTTACAGACCAACATAACTTATCTGTTTTTCAAATATTCAGCCACAATTAATACATGGTTTTTGATCGAAATTTTCTTAACAGTGCCTAATCCAGGGTAATGTTGTTTATCAAAATTGTCAAAAAGTTCCTCCAAAGCAGAGTTGGTTAAGCCGTTGTGACGACAATAATTCACAGCCTTTTCAGCAGCTTCAGCAAACTTTCCTTGAACGTTTGCAATGGAGTCGTTTGTAGTTGATGTAAAATGACGTATCCAAATTTGATTCTGTCCATTGAGGTATGTTAAATGTATAACAACAGCCCTAGGTGCACTTCCTCCCTCAATATAATCGCTTGGCAAAACTGTATAGTCCGAAAAACCATTGAAATTGTCTTCTTCAAAATAAAGATGCTCTTCAGAAAATGGATGTTCAACAATAGACAAAAAATCACTATTTCTTATTTGCCTTTCGAATGGATCATCTAATCTTATGAAATTCTTATTTAAAGTCTTAAGGTATCTACTTAAAGATCTATTTCTTCCAGGATCTTCGACATTAAAAGCTACTACTGAATCCAACTCTGCTAAATCAGTAAAATCAGAATCACTTACATTAACATCATTTTGACAAATAAGCATACAATCACGAAGATTGTAATCTTGAATACACTGGCTGATATACTCCCCATTTGATTTGTAACGAAATGCAGGTATAAAAGTGCCTTGCTCTAATGAATCAAGATATTCGAGATAATGAGTTCCATCACCTGTCACTTCACCATCAGCCGGATTCAGTACTAGATAAGAAGTCTGCCCACCCTCTCGAAAAACTTCAAAAGCAAGATTAAGATTATTATGTGTTTCTTTAACCGGCTCTAATATTGGGATAACAACACCCTGAATCTCCCCTTCTATTGTTAATTCACGCAAGGAGATTAGTTCAAATTGGCGAGCTCGAAGAAGGGGATAATACATTATTTTTATTAGCTAATTAGTGGAGATTTTAAAATAGAAAAGAATTGTTTACGGTTTTGACTATTCATTTTAAGTGCTAAGCTGAGTTGATTAAATTCTGAATGATTTTTCTTTGATAATACATTTTTATTACCTCGTTTCTTCATTTGGGCAATGAAGAGCTCATTCAATTTATTATTTGGTATATCCTCAATCAACCCACTGCAAATAGAAAATTGATTAAAACTTGTCATTTTTGGCATTTTACCAAAGAATTTCTTTACAACTTCTTTGTATTCCTTGGAATGAAAGACATGCATTAATGTCCTTGGTTCAACAACAGCATTATTGATTGCTTTTCTTTTCAGATCAAACCTTTCACTCTTATTATTGTCAAAAGTTATTATTCCAATGCTCTTATCATACTTTAGATATAAACGTAATTTTGAGGTAGGTATGATAAGATATATTTGGTTAAATGCTTTTCGATATTGTTCTAATTGAGTGTTAAGCCGTTTATCAGAGTCCATTTCGGTTTTGATTTCAAATACTTTAGACACTCCATTAAACATTACTAAATCTGCAATTGCATTGCCTACTTTAAATTCGCTAAAGACTTGTGACTGGCTTTCTCCAAGTTCTTTTATCAGCCAATCGTTTAAAAAGGAATTTTTAAGTATGTACTCGTTCTGATAATTGTTTTCTAATATATTATAGACATATTTCAGGTAATCCAAATATCTTTTCCTTCCCTTCGAAAGCCAAATTTGATCATAACGATTTACCTTGAAATCTATGGATGACAAATCTCCCCTCAACCACTCCAAGACAGTGCTTCTCGAGAAAAGAGATGAGTAATCTCTAAGTTGATTCGAACTATAAATTTTAGTCAAAGAATTCATTAATGCGAATTTACAAAACATTATTCTCTCATCATAGGAGACAAATTAATATAAAATACATTGATCAAATGCCCAAACACATGAAGTACAACGAACCGTACGATTTATCCATCTTTCAAATTAGGTTATTTATTCCTATTATCCTATATGTTTGAATATTAAGAACCCCTTTCTCTAAAAAGATGATTAACCACTGAAGAGTCCCTTTAACTATGTAAAAAATAGAGGCTGTCTCAATAGACGGACAGCCTCTTTATTATAATTCTTTGATGCGCAAGTTGCGGAACCATACATGGTCGTCATGGTCTTGCAGGCCGATCACGCCCTTAGTAGGTACATTGGCCCAGTCGGGATTTAACTTTGGAAACTTGCTTACTGCTACCATTTCCTTCCACTCAGGGCTGTCCAAAGTGTATTTCACTACTACCACACCATTTTGTTTGTGTGTTACTTCTCTGTTGTTGATGGTGATTTCCACTTCGTTCCATTCTCCCACAGGTCTTACATTTTGAGGATCAGC
Source organism: Reichenbachiella sp. MALMAid0571 (assembly GCF_040151475.1). Classification (NCBI taxonomy): domain Bacteria; kingdom Pseudomonadati; phylum Bacteroidota; class Cytophagia; order Cytophagales; family Reichenbachiellaceae; genus Reichenbachiella; species Reichenbachiella sp. MALMAid0571. The sequence goes on from NZ_JBDKWG010000150.1 coordinate 25,968, forward strand.
AGGAATCAAATCATACAGAGAACCAGCCTTTCTGTTGCCATCTTTCCCTTTTTTCGCATCAGGGTGCTTGTTGTTATCCAGTACCTGCATTTCAGGAGCGGTTTTGTATATTTTATCCATTCCTTCTTTTCCCAGGTAAAATATGCCGGAGTTGCCCCCTTCTGATATTTTCCATTCCAGTCTGAAAATGAAATTTTCGAATTCCTTGTCATAGATCAGATCGGCACGGTCAGCCTTTTCCTCTTCGGTCAGGTCTTTTCCTTTCATGTGGAGCGTACCGTCAACAACTTCCCAGTTTTTAGGAAAGTGGTCCTTATTGAATCCTCTCCATCCATCAGCAGCTTTGCCATCAAACAAGAGCATCCACCCGTTATTTCTTTCTTCCGTACTCAGCAGATTGTCTCCTGATACTATAGTAGCTTTCACGGTTTGTTTTGCTACAGGTGCTTTTTCTGATGCAGGCTTACTACTGCACGACACCATAATAAGGACTACCAACAATGAAGCCCAACGATTTAATAAATTCATGTTTTTCTGATTTTTATAAAGACCAAACATTTCCAACTTGTTCCACAGGAACGCACCCTTCTTGTCGCCCGGGCACAGGGTCATAACTCAATATTTCTTCACCAACTTTTTCAGAGGTGAAATAGAAGTTGATGGTAAGCTTACGGTGATCAACCAAAAAGCTATACATGAAATACTTGTCTTCCTGTCCTGAAGGAGCACTGGATTTTCTAACCAGGCTCAATACTTCATCTGTTTCATCCTCCGAAAGATTGTATAGCTTTTCTACAAATGCCTGCTGTTTTTCCTGACTCCCCTCGTGAAACTCTACACCATTTTCTTTTTTGAATTGACTCGAAAATGCCTTCAACCCTTTTCTGTATTTATCATTGTCTTTGTCTTCAAAAACGTCTTTCATCATAAGGTCTATTACCTGAGGCACTCCCACATCAAGTGCCCCCGGCATTTCGTCCGATGGCAAAATAATGTTAGACAATTCACTAATCGTAATGGCTTCCTGCTCACTCAAAAACTTCGGCACCCAGGTAATGCTGTCTTTTTCCTGACATGACTGTAACAAAGTCATCAGTGTGCCTGATGAAATAACTATCCCTGTAGAAAGTGTGATCGACTTTAATGCTTTTCTTCTATCCATCTTTTTACAATTTTTTCTTTTTCAATTGATCAACTGCATAATTTGCCGCTCTGGCAGTGAATGCCATATATCCCAGCGAAGGATTGTGACATGCTGCGGAAGTCATAAAAGACCCATCCGTTACAAATACATTGGGAACGGCATGCACCTGATTGTATCCGTTCAATACGGAGGTTTTAGGATCTCTACCCATCCTTGCAGTTCCCATTTCGTGAATACCAAGACCTATTCCTGTTTCTTTATCATATCCCTGCACATCCTTATATCCGGCAGAAGACAACATTTCTATGGCACTTTCTTTCATATCTTTCCTCATCTTCAACTCATTTTCCTTCAGTTCGGTATCGAAAGTAACAGTAGGCAAGCCCCATTTGTCTTTCTTTGTTTCGTCCAGGTACATCTTGTTGTCATGGTTGGGCAGAATCTCACCAAATCCCCCCATGCCTACTCTCCATGGTCCTGGTTTGGCAAGCTCTTCTTTTAGCCCCAAACCTATCGACATCTCTTTGATACTTCTCATCCAGTTTTCTCTGCTGGCACCTCCCTGATATCCATAACCACGGATAAAATCTTGGTTGCTATCAGCTTGCCCTGGAAGGTTTCTAAACCTTGGAATGTAAAATCCATTTGGCCTTCGACCAGTGTAATACTTATCTTCAAAACCTTCGACGCTCGCTGATGCACCTACTCCCAGGTGATGATCCATCATATTGTGACCAAGTTCTCCCGAATCATTGCCCATACCATTAGGAAATCTGTCCGATTTTGAATTGAGCAAGATGGAGGTAGAGGCTACTGTAGAAGCACAACTAAATATTACTTTGGCAAAATATTCGAATTCTTCTTTAGTTTCTGCATCTATCACCCTAACCCCGGTGGCTTTTCCTATTTTATCGTCATAAATCAACGAATGCACAATAGAATAAGGACGCATGGTCATGTTTCCAGTATCAACAGCATAAGGCAAGGTAGATGACAAACTACTAAAATACCCACCATAGGGGCATCCGCGCATGCATCGGTTTCTAAACTGGCATTTCCCCCGACCTTTGAAGTTTTTGTCTCCGGTAAGATGTGCTACTCTGCCAATGGTAAGTAAACGATCAGTAAAATTCTTGTCAATACTACTCTGTAAGTGCTTTTCCACACAATTCAACTCCATTGGCGGCAGGTATTTACCGTCGGGAAAATGGGGTAATCTTGATCCCAGATTTTGACCACTAACTCCTATATGTTGCTCTACATAGTCGTACCAGGGAGCAATGTCTTTGTATCTGACTGGCCAATCTACTGCTATTCCATCCTTCAAGTTTGCTTCAAAATCAAGATCAGTCAATCGATAACTTTGCTTTCCCCAGGTAATAGACCTACCTCCTACATGATATCCCCGCATCCAGTCAAATCTCTTGCCTTCCACTTCGTTGTAGGGATGATCTATATCATCCACAAACCAGTGATTGTGTTCTGGCCTGGTTGTATATCCCGTCCTCGCTTGCTTAGGTTGTCTTAATAAATCTGCTTTAGTAGCTTGTCCCCTGTGCTCAAAATCCCAGGGATCCATATTCATGGTGTGGTAATCTTTGACATGCTCTACATTGCGTCCCCGTTCCAATACCAGTGTTTTGAGGCCTTTTTCACACAATTCCTTGGCGGCCCATCCTCCGCTTATTCCACTTCCAATGACGATTGCGTCATAGGTTACTGAATCCTTTCCCATAGTTAAATAGTAGTTTATAAGAGTTAAACTTTAGCTGTCGAATTTATGATATAATTCGCAGTAAAAAAACCTGAAAGTAAAATTGATTACTTATTATGGACAATAAGGATACATATTATTACCAAAATGAAAAATTGGACATAATTTAAAAAGGGAATTATGACATTTTTTTAGTTGTAAATAAGAAAATTGAAATGGTTGTAAATTTTTCTTACTTTTTTATGGAATTCTCAATTAAAATGCAAATCACAAGCATTTCTACTAAATTTGTAGCTTAAATAATAAAAACAACATGGCATTAGAAAATGATACTACCACAGAAATCGAGAAACCTGAGAAGGAAGTAGATTTCAGTGGGAATTATATAGAAAAATTCGGTAAGCAAGATACCAGAGATCAATTTCCCGGAGCTTATGTAAATTGGGAAAAAGTAGGTAACAGCTATATCTTTCATAGTGAAAACACTTCACTTGAATTAACTGTTGTAACAGAGGACATCCTAAAATTCAGATACGGAAATTTTGGATACTTTGAAGATGATTTTTCTTATGGACTTGATCCGGATAAAAAGTTTGAAGGTGTTACTTCCAAGTTTAAGGAAACCAAAGATCATTTTAAAGTAGTGACTAAAACTTTAAAATGTTATATCTATAAGGATTCTTTAAAAACTAAAATATGTGACACCAAAGATGTCATTCTGGTAGAAGATGAAAAAGGGTATCACTGGCAGGATGAAAAAGTATTTGGTGGTAATGTTGTGATCACTACCAAAAAATTAAAAAAAGGAGAAAACTTCTTTGGTCTTGGCGATAAAACAGGAAACCTCAATTTACTTGGGTCAAGGAGGGAGCTTTGGGGAACAGATTGCTACGGTTATGGCAATGAAACGGATCCTGTATATAAAAACATTCCTTTTTATCTGAATTTATATAAAGATACAAGTTACGGAATTTTCCTTGACAATACTTTTCGTAGCTTCTTTGATTTTGGAAAAGAAAGAAAGAGTGCTTGCAGTTTTTGGGCTCAAGGTGGTGAAATGCGCTACTACTTTATAAATGGCCCTAAGCTTGTGGATGTATGTGAAAAATATACTTACCTGACAGGAAAGTCCCAAATGCCTCCAAAATGGGCTTTGGGATACCATCAGAGTAAGTGGAGCTACTATCCTGAATCAACCGTAAGAAATCTCGCAAAAGAATTTCGTGACAGAAAAATCCCATGTGATGTGATTCATTTGGATATTGACTACATGGACGGTTTCAGGTGCTTTACCTGGGATAAAAAGAGATTTCCTAATCCTAAGAAAATGATCGGAGACCTTAGACAACAAGGCTTCAAATCCATAGTGATCATCGATCCGGGAATAAAAATTGACAAAAACTACTCTGTATATCAGCAAGGCGTGAAAAACGGATATTTCTGTACTCGTGGAGATGGCCCTTTGCTCAAAGGAAGTGTGTGGCCGGGCGAATGTCATTTCCCGGATTTCACCAACCCAAAAGCCAGGGAATGGTGGGCTACCCTATACAAAGGATTGATCAGTGATGGTGTTGCCGGAGTTTGGAACGACATGAACGAACCTGCAGTATTCGAAGACGGATCTTTCCCATTTGATGCGCGCCACGATTACGATGGCCATCCATGTACACATAGAAAAGTACACAATGTCTATGGATCATTGATGGCACAAGCTACTTGCGATGGACAAAATCTGTATCTGGATAACAAAAGGGCATTTACCATAACCCGTTCTGCTTATGCAGGTGTGCAAAGATTTGCTTCAGTCTGGACAGGAGACAACATGGCCACATGGGAGCATTTGAAAATTGCGAACATTCAGTGCCAGAGACTTAGTGCTTCCGGTGTGTCATTCGTGGGTTCTGATGTTGGTGGTTTTATAGGTTCTCCTGATGGAGAGTTATATACCCGATGGATACAGATGGCTGTGTTTCACCCATTTTTCAGGACACATTCTTCGGGAGATCATGGCGACAAAGAACCATGGATGTTTGAGGAAGAATATACCAATATAGTACGTAAGTTTATTGAAATGCGCTATGAGCTGATGCCATATATCTATACTACTTTTTGGCAATATGCTACAAGGGGTACTCCTATGATTCGCTCTCTCAATCTGATAGCACAAGACGATCCTGAGTCGTATTTTAGAGAAGAAGAATTTATGCTTGGTGATAATATACTGGTAATACCTGTATCGGAAGCTGGTGCTAAAAACCGAAAAGTCTATCTGCCGGAAGGAGATTGGTACTGTTACTGGACTGATAAAAAATATAAAGGGAAAACAGAAATAGAAGTTGAAACACCATTGAATCAGATTCCGCTTTTTGTAAAAGCAGGTGCAGTGCTACCGTTCCAACCCAAAATGCAATATACGGATGAATTTGAATTTGATGAACTCACCTTACATATCTATGCTGATGACGATGAAAACACTTCTATTCTGTATGAAGATGCCGGAGACGGACTGGAATATAAAGATGGAGAACAATCAGTTAAAAAAATAATAACAATAAAATCACTATCTGCATATATCATAAGACAAAAGATGCAGGGTAACTTTGAATCGGTTTACAAGAAATACAGAACTGTATTTCATGGTTTTGATTCTAAGCCAAAAATGCTAATGGTTGATGGAAACGACATCACAAATCAAATTGAACTATTGGATAATACTTACACTATATCACTACCCAAAAATTTCAAAGAAGTATTAATTAGTTAAACAATAATATCATGAGTATTAAAAAACAAATTTTAAAATCCAAGCCTGTTTGTAAGGTAACTTTCGGGCTTGATAAAAAAGAAATTGCGCAAGCAGACACAGTAAACTTAGTGGGAGATTTCAACGACTGGAGCAAAACCAGTACGGAATTGACCAAATTAAAGTCTGGTGGATTCAAATTGGTAATGGAACTTCCTGTCGGTCAGGAATACCAATTCAGGTATTTGGTTGATGGAAATACATGGCTCAATGATTCCACTGCTGACAAATTTGTAAGCAATGGTATTTCTGGAGAACAAAACTGTGTGATAGCATTATAATTTCAGCACAAAATATGTATCTTAAAGCCATTCAGAAATTTGAATGGCTTTTTTTATTTCATCTCCAAAAAACATGACCAAGCTAAAAGTACTCATGATAGGTCCGGGCGAGCCAAATGCCTTAAATAGCGGGCTTGGCGTAGCTGCCCATCACATAGCCAAATACCTGGCAAATGAAACCGAGTTGACAATAATACAGCCTGATGAAAAGATAGGTCAGGAACATTCAAAAACAGATTTCTCTCTCAAAGTAAAAAACCTCAACGCCAATAAACTAAATGAAACAAACCTGATCTCTGATCTTACAAAAATTAATGTCAGGGCTAAGATTTCGCCGTATTTTTATCCATACATAGAACTTGCCGATGACGACAACAGTGTCCCTGAATTATCCGATTCAGATGTGAAAACAGCACTTGCTGAATTTACTCAACTTGTGGTCAACGAATCAAAAGCTATTGATTTTGATGTGATATATGCACACGACTGGACGGCTTTGCCAGCAGGAATGGAAATCAAGGAAAAAACCAATAAGCCTTTGATCACACATATTCACTCTCTGGACTATGATAGAAATTCAAAGCTCAACCATTCTTGGGTGTATGAATTGGAAAAAAAATCTTTTCAGCTGTCCGATGCGATTATCAGTGTGAGCCAATACACCAACGATGTAATTGCCCATAATTATGGGGAAATAGACGAGAGCAAAATTCATACTGTGTACAACGGTAACGAGCCAATAGCTCACCGAAAAACCAAAAAAGTATTCAAAGAAAAACTTGTGCTGTTTGTTGGTCGCCTTACCGGACAAAAGGGGCCAAACATATTTATGGAAATCGCCGAAAAACTCCTTCAAAAACATAAAAACACAAGGTTTGTATTAGCAGGGAACGGACATTTGATGACCAACCTGATCAATGCTGCCGCCTCTAAAAAATTAGGAAGCCGGTTTCACTTTACGGGTCATATCGATCAAGATCAACTGCTGGATTTGTACGCAATGTGCGATGTTTATTGTATGCCTTCAGTCTCTGAGCCTTTTGGACTTACAGCCATTGAAGCGGCGAATGCAGGCTTACCCATGGTTCTTTCCAGACAATCAGGAGCTTCAGAAGTTCTATCCGGAGCACTGTACGCCGACCATTGGGATGTGGATGGGTTTGTCAGCCACATTCTTACTGTTTTTAAGAATGACAAAAAGAGAAAAAAGATGATCGAACAAAACAAGACGGATTTAAAAACCCTTACCTGGGAAAACACTGCCGATCAGGTTTTGAAAGTTTTCAACACATTTAGATAAAAGTATATGGATATATGCCTTGTTTTCAATTTTCACGTAGAAAAACCCATAAACCCATTTTCCTTTTTTGATGTTGGCAAAAAGCAGCCATATTTCGACTTGTCATTGGTTGAAAAAGAATTTGTTGAAAACGGTAGCAAAAAACACCTTTCTTTATTAGATGCCATCCTGAAAATTTCAAGTAAGAAAGATCATAAATTTTCAATATTCTTTTCCGGTTTGTTTTTAGAGCTGATGGTAAAGTACTATCCGGAATACATCAGGGAAATCAAAAAGCTGGTTAGTTTAGGGAAAATAGAATTGCTTGGTGGGACATATAATAATTCATTGAGCTGTCTTTTCTCTATTGAGATTTTCAAAATAGAAGTGGAAAAACACCTTAAATTGATTAAAATATTATTTGGCTGCAAACCAACTTGTTTTTCCAATACTGAAAACATTTATTCCAATGAATTGGGTAAAATGATTAAAGCGTTGCATTTCAAAAGTGCCATAGCTCCCGCAATTGATTGGTATCTGGAAAGAAATGATCGGCATCAAATTTATCAGTCCAATGGAGAGAAGAAGCTCCCTTTACTACTCACCGACTACCAGACCAACCAGCTTTTGATCAACTCCAATGCTTCCTCGATATTGAAAGACAATTCATTGAGCGACAAACTATATGTGGTTCAAATCAACCCAACAAGCGTAAATCCGAATACCAACTGGATAGATTTACTTTCTGGAATTAAAACCAGAAAAAATAAACTCGTATCGACCAGTGAAGCCTTAAAAGACCACAAGCCTTCGGCTACTTACAATATTCCTAACGTATTGGCAGTAAACGCTTCAGGCCAGGATTTATCCTATTTTGTAGAAAATCCCATGCAAAAGGAAACCATAGAAAAACTCAAATTCATAAAAGGACAACTACACATAAAAAGTGACAAAAAACTGCTAGAGGATTTAATGGATCTAAGTTCGGCAGATCATTTAATAAGAATGAATACCAAAGTCCATTCCAATGAAATCACCGGCCCATACGATCAGTACTTAAGCATGATGAACATACTGGCAGATCTTGAAATCCGGATATCGAAAAATAAAAGACCTTAAGCATTACCAATGTGTTACCCTTATTTCACAAGCAAAGATCAACTGAATAGGGAGTTTTTTACTTCACAGATATTTCAATAATTCTACTACTAGTTCAAAAACCGTTGTTGATGATTCTTCTTTGGCAGGGTTTGTATGGTCAAAGAATTTATAATTCCTTTCAGCTCTATCAATAGCTAATTGTTTTCTTTCCTTTCCAGTTTTTTCATCAATGCCATCTAACAGCTCAAAAATTTCTTCTGTGATCATTTTGCTATTTGTCCCATCATATGTCACCTTATATGGTTTAAGCAATTTGTTGATTTTACTATTATAGTCATCCCTATGCATTCCACCTCCTTGATGATCATCAAAATGCAATATTATCCAATATTCAAACGCTTGATTTGAATACGCTACTCCAAAATTATTTGCTTTCGCAATGGCAATTGCATTATTGAAGTCTACATCACTAAAATCATCTTTATCAAAAACGCACCAAACTTGTTCAAATTTTCCTTCACTTGCAATTTGTATTGTCCTATTAACTAGAGATGTAGTATTATATCCTTCGCCAACGGGTTTAATTGTGGCTGATGAAAATCTAAATTGTTTGAAATATGATGGCTCAGTATTTTCTCCTTCACACACAATTAAAATTGTAGGCTTTTCAGCAATTAGCGGTTCAGACCTTTCAAAACTGGGTTCAGACCTTCTATTGGCTTTAAGCTGTTCCTTATGCTTTTGTCTTGCTGCTATTTGTTCAGCCTTTTTGTCCTTCATTTTCATACTGTGGTAGAATGTTATTAAGGTTGTCAAAAAAGCCTAAGAACGGTACAGCACCATACTTACCTCTGATATAATTTTCTTCAAATGATTCAGTTTTTCTTACTTCGCCAGATTTAAAATCTGCCAATGAATAAAGTTTTCCTTCTCCAAATTTATTTTTATCAGTAAACCAAATTTGATCTCGTCTGAAAAGACCTGAGCTTAAAAGGTTTGTATCATGAGTATTGAAAATTAATTGTGCGTTCTTTTTATTCAATTCCCCAGAGTTAAATAACGAAACAATTTTGCAAACTAGATTTGGATGTAACTTAGAATCAAGTTCATCTCCAATCAAAATTCCTCCGTTTTCAAGTACATCAATAATGGTTCCGCTCAAGTAAAGGAATTTTTTTGTCCCATTTGATTCATCACTTAAAACTGATAATTTGACTTTACCTACATTTTTTCTATTGCTGTCATATGAATTATGAATAGTTGATATATCTGAGAATATTTCTGGATCAATATCTTTCATCTTCTCTTTTATACTTTTAAACTCCTCTTTTATTTCATCTGGAACATCACTAAAGGAGATTTCTTCATATTGAATATCTTGAATACCTAAATCAGCAGCTTTTAAAAATTCTAAAATCTTATCTTTTTCTTTCTTATTCTTGATTTTTTCAATTGTATTATTTTTGAACTCTCTTTCTTCTAAACCTGAAATGATATTAAGATTTTCAAACCAATCAATAACGGTAATGGAAGTTGAATCATTGAACTGAGCAGCAACAGACACTAATAAAGCATTGTCTCTTACTAGTCCTTCTTTAATAACTGTATTTCCTTTTGAGAAATTCCTATCGTGGGTTTCAAATTTGTTGCCATCTCTGTAAAAAAGCTCAATTTCTTTGGTCTTAGGTTTGTAATACAACCATTCTGAAACAATCTTTTTCTTATCAGCTTCAAATCCATAACGATACATTACATTTTTATGAGTAAAAATAATCTCAAACTCAGTTGGTGATTTTTCACTCTCACTATTTAGTTTAAATGGCTCAACATTAATTTTATCACCCTTTTGACTATCTTTTGAGCTGGAGATTACAAAGTGTTTCATGAAAATAAGAGCTTCAAAGAATTTGCTTTTTCCACTGGCATTAGCTCCATAAACAACAGCACTTTTTAAAATTCGTAAGTTGAATTTTGCATCTTGATTAATATTATCAATTTCTCGTGTGTTCTTATCATAATTTGATGCAACAAGGCTTAAAGAGGCTTTCTCTTTGAAAGTTCTAAAGTTCTTAATTGAGAATTGCAAAAGCATAATATTTTATTTTTTCGTAAGTTTTACGCAAAAATGCGTAGTATTTTACAAAAATTAGTAAAAAAGAATCCTTTTTTACTGCTATATCCTCAAACTCAGATGATTTCTTAGACCTGACATATTAGATGTGAAAGAAACCGACGAAATACCTTATTCATCTCTCAGAGACTCAATCGGATTGACCAATCCCACTCTGATGGATTGTGGTAAAACAGACAAAGCTGCAACAAGCAACACTGCAAACAGCGGAATAACAAACATCCAAATACTAATGTCAATCCGAAAAGCATACTCCAAGAGCCATTCCTTTGCCATAAAATAAGTGACGGGCAAAGCCAACAAACCAGACATCAATACCAAGCCTAGCAAGTTTCTGGGCATTATGAGCATCACATTCCACATACTGGCACCCAACACCTTTCTGACACTTACTTCTTTTGTCTTTTGCAGTGCCATGTAAGAGCCCAGACCAAATAGCCCTAAGCCAGCGATAAAAATTGCCAGCCCGGCAAATACCAAACAGATTCGGCTAAACTTCTGTTCCGCTTCGTACTGCCTGTTAAAATAATCATCAAGAAAAAAGTACTTATATGGATCTTTGGGGAAAAATCGCTCAAATTCATCACCAATAGCCGCCACGGTTTCTTTGACGTTGGATGTATTCATATTAATAGTCATATAGATGGCACTGTAGAAATCGGGATTTAAAAATATGATTGGTTCAAAATCCTTTTGCAATGATTGTTGATGGTAATCTTCCACCACACCTATCACTTCTGCGGTTCGATCAACAGGCCCATATTTGAAAATAATTTTTTGATTTACTGCCTCTTCTGGAGTCAAAAAACCTAAGGATCGGACACCTGTTTCATTGATCATTACCCGATAAGGCCTTTCCTGGCTTTCGTCACGCCTGCCATTCATCCCATAAGACGATCGATCCTCCCAGGTAAACCCTCTTCCCGACAACAAACCAATATTGTAAGTCTTTAGAAAATCATGATCAACAGTGATAATATTAGAAACAACACCTTCCTCTTTGCGCTCATGTTGTTTTCGGGTCAAATTCCTCTGCACCATCTGCTTCCCGGGTACCTCATTAGTCAGGGTTACAGAATTTACCTTTGGATTATTCATCAGTTTGTCTTTGAAAACCTTCATGGTATTGTTGATGGTAGAATCTACCACCATGGGCGCATTTACAACCAGATTGTGCTCTACATCATAGCCCAATTCCTGATTTTGCATATAAGAAAATTGACTGTAAACTATAAATGTACCGGCTATTAAAGCCATGGATATGGCAAATTGAGCCATCACAAGTACTTTTCGCATCATAGCTCCACTACCCGATTGTGAAAATTTCCCTTTTAGTACTTGAATTGGTTCGAAGCTTGAAAGTACAAATGCAGGATACACTCCAGCCAGCAATCCTCCGATCAAAAAGATAATAAACAAAACAAGCCATGTACCTGGATCGATCCAAATATTCATGGAAAGCACATTCATTCCTACCAATTCATTGAAAGGGTTGATGAGTACACTCACCATTGCCACAGCTATAATCATCCCAATGAGATTAATCATCATAGACTCAAAAAGGAATTGACTTATCAAATCCCACTTACGAATACCTACCACCTTTTTAATGCCAACTTCTTTGGCTCGTTCTATTGATTTAGCAGTTGATAAATTGATGAAATTCATCAGTGCAATGAGGATTACAAAAGCAGCTATAACCATCAAGAAATTTAGTGTTTGTTCACTTGCATTGACCGACACCTCCCTGCTGTGGTGTGAAGTCAAATGAATGTCTTTCACAGGCTGCAATCCAAATCTGGCTTCAAAACCATGTTCCTGCATGATGTCGCTAAGGTATTTTTCAACAAATTCAGGAAATTTAGCTTCCACGATAGCCGGATCTGTGCCGGGTTTTAACCTTACGTAATTATAAAACTCCGGCCATATCCAAGTATTGTCTGTCCAGTTACCCAAGGTAGAAAATGAAACCAGCATATCGAATTGCAAATGCGTATTTTCCGGTACTTCTTTAAATACACCAGTCACTTTGACAGGCAATTGATTGTTAACCATCAGGGTCTTATCCAATGGATCTTGATCTCCAAAAAATCTTTTTGCCACTTTTTCGGATAAAATAATAGTCTTTGGATCAGACAGAGCAGTTTTAGGATTGCCACGAATCAAATCAATTTTAAACAGGCTCAATATTGAACTGTCAGCTATATACATCCTGTCGTCATTGGCATTGGACTTTACGATATCCCCTCGTTCGTTGGTATGAGAAAGAACGAATGTCCCCCACATAACAGTCTTTTCCACCACTCTGGCATAACTCTCTACCTCAGGCATATCCTGCTTCATCGCATAAGCCACTGCCGGATGATTGGTTGCTGAAGTAACAAAGCCTTTTTCTCCTAAATTGGAAGATAAAGTCACTCTGTACAAATCATCAATTCTCGGATGATACTGATCGTACCCTGATTCGAAATTGACGTATTGCGTTATCAGTAAATAAGCAGTAATACCGATAGCCAACCCTGATATATTAATAGCTGTGAAAAGCTTGTTTTTTAAGAAAACCCTTATCGTAATTTTTAAATGTTCTTTAAGCATATCAGTTCTATGTTTTGGAATGCACCTGTAGGGATTGTAACAAAAGAATGACTAATATGATGCCAATTCTAAAAAGCTATAAAGAAAGCCATGAAGCTAATTTTTGTATTTAAAATATGTACGAAACCGTACTATCTTGTCCAATGATGGACAGAATTAAATGGTTAAAAAGATAAATGTTTGGATTGCTCAAATCCCTAGTTTGCAGCAAAGGTAATATTCCTGGCCTTATAGTTAATTACAAAATCATGACGTCTCATCATATCTGATCCAATTATACCAGCTATTCTGATACTTCCATTACCTGCAATTGAGCTTACTATATGTGTAAGGTCTATTGCCTTGTAGGAACCTTTCATTTTTCTTCCACCCACAACCAATTCTACATTTTTTGCTATCCGTATTTCTCCCTGATGCTCTATATTAAGACCAGATAATTTGTAATTATTCCCAGCCCACGGTCTTGTTTCATAATTATATTTCTTTGATTCCATCGAATTTAGCATGGTCACATCCGCACCAGTATCTATCAAAAAATACGCCTTTTTGCCATTGAGTTCCCCCACTACGATAGGCTGGTATGCTCCCAGCATCCTAATAGGACTTTGATCAACCATCGTGCGACAGCTAAACAATAAAAACGGAAAAAGCAGAAGAACTCTCACTGATTTAAGCATATGGTAATTAGCAAACTAAACTTACCATTAGCATGCCAAATGCCATAAATGAGCTCCAGAGAGCTTTTCGCATTTTGAGATGAACGGTTTCGTTCTTTTTTTGTGCGAAGATGTACAGTTGACAAATGAAAATTCTCAGGGTGGTCAAAAGTTAAGGCCTAATATTTTATTCATCCCGTAAGGAATCTGCCGGATTAGCTGTCGCAATGTTCAACGTCTTAAGGCTAACGGAAAAATTGCAACTAACAATACCATCATCAAAACCGAAAGTACAAAAATCGGCCAGTTTAGTTCGATTCTGAATACAAAGCCGTTCAACCCATTTTCTACAACATAGTAAGAAAATGAACTAAAAACTATCCCCTTAACAGTTTTTTTTGAAAAATACTTATAATAACATATATTAAGATTATATAATTTTTATTAGAAAAAATATGACATTGTTAAAATTTAATCTTATCTTAAAAAAAGCAAACTTTTTCACTTAAGGATGCTATATGATTTCTCTACTTACATGAAATAAAGTAAAATGTAATGATATTAACTTAAACTTCATAAATATTAAGTTGGAATTATCAGCTATGAACAAAATAAAAGAGATTAGAATCATTTCATTGAAAAGAATTCCTATCCACAGCAAATCTATTTCGATACTAAGTGTTAGGCTTATTTTATTTTGCATACTTTTTTTGACCCATACAGGCCTTTATGCACAGGAACCATCGGAAGAAATCAAGCAACTGAAAGCACTCAGCCTTGAGGAGCTTCTGGAAATAGAAGTTTTTTCCGTGTCGAAACGCTCTGAAAAACTTGTAGAAAGTCCTTCAGCCATTCAGGTAGTGTCCGATGAAGATATTGAACGCTACGGAGCTACCAATATACCGGAAGCTTTATACCTGGCAGGCAATCTCCAGGTAGCGCAAAGTGCATCAAGCTCATGGAAGATCAGCTCACGTGGTTTTAATACAGAAACAGCAAACAAGCTTCTGGTATTAATGGATGGGCGTTCGGTTTATACACCCTTATATGGAGGTGTTTTCTGGGAAAGGCAAGACTACCTGCTCGAAGATTTGGAACAGATCGAAGTGATCAGTGGCCCTGGAGGCACTCTTTGGGGGGTCAACGCTGTAAACGGGGTTATAAATATCACTAGCAAAAGTGCGGAAGAAACCCAGGGGCTATATGTAGAGGGTAGTACTGGAAATGAATTAAAAACCTCCGTAGGACTTAGGTATGGTGCTAAGATCGGGTCAAAAGTGTCCTATCGTGTATATGGAAAGTATGCCAACCGTGATGCTACGGTTTTCCCTGATAGCGTTGATAATACGGATGATTGGAAGATGGCTCAGGGAGGGTTCAGAGTAGATGCCGATCCGAACGAAACTACTCATGTAACTCTACAGGGAGATCTTTATGATAATTACCTCAAAGAGGCAGAGGGCGACCCGGGAGTTGTTGGTGGGAATACCCTGGTGCGTTTTACAAAAACATTTTCAGACACTTCATCGATGCGCATACAGAGCTATTATGACCGCACCGTACTCCGTATACCTACAGAACAAGGAACATTTATTGATGACTTGACTACTATGGATATTGAGTTCCAACATCGTTTCAAACCTGGTGTTAAGCATGACTTTGTTTGGGGACTTGGTTACCGCTTCACCCATGATGATGTGACAAATGTTATGGCATTGGGCTTTGAGCCTGAAGACCTAGATCAGAACCTCTATACTGTTTTTGCCCAAGATGAAATTCACTTGTTTAGGAACTTTTATTGGACAGTGGGTTCAAAACTAGAACACAATGCCTATGTAGGTTTTGTTGTTGAACCCAGTACACGTATCCGTTGGAATATGAATGATCATAATGTGCTTTGGGCAGCAGTGTCACGGGCCGTTCGTGCACCCTCGCGTACTGACCGGGATCTGAGACAGGATATAGCACCAGGGGTAACCTTACTTTCAGGTAATAGTGATTTTCGATCAGAAACAGTTGTTTCGTGGGAAGCTGGAATTCGAAATCAATTGGGTGATCGTGTCACCACTTCATTTTCCCTTTTTTACAACCAGTATGATGATATAAGAAGTGCAGTAACTCATCCTGAAACTATTATTCCAATTACATTTGAAAATGGTGTGGAAGGGAAGACCTACGGGCTTGAATTTACTCTCAACTGCCAGATGACCTCTTGGTGGCAGGTATTTGCCAGTTATAACTTTCTGGAAGAGGATTTGAAAGTTGAGGAAGGTAAGGAAGATATTAACAATGCACGTAACGAGGTGGCCGATCCCCAAAATCAGTTTTCGATCCGCTCCTCTTTTCTTCTTCCTCACAGACTTAGCATAAATCCATCTTTTCGTTGGGTGGACGATCTGATAATCACTGAAGGTTCAGTGCCTTCTTATTCCGAATTAAATGCAAAAATATCCTGGGAGGCAACTGACAATATTGCCATATCATTAGTCGGAAGAAATTTGTTAAATGACTATCATGTGGAATACGGTTTTGCCAATAGGGAAACTGTTGCCATTCAGAGAAGTATATACGGAAAAGCCATATTTAGATTTTAAAATGGATTCTCCATATCCCGTTCTATTTCCTCCAAATAGTCCGTTTTCACAAAGCACCGTAGAAGCTTAAGTGACCACTTGGGTGGGATAATATGGTGGTATTTATTATTCATCTCTTAGTGAATCCACTGGATTAGACAGAGCAATTTTGACAGACTCCAAGCCGATGCTAAAAGCAGCAATAACAAAGGCAGATAGTCCGGCAAGTAATGGTATTGAAAATTCAAAATCAATTCGATTTACAAAATTGGCAAGGTATAATTCCGATGCATAATAAACCACTGGAATAGAAAATATGAAAGCTACCAATATCAAAAGGCAAAATCTTTTTGACAGAAGCAAGGATATCCCAGCCATTGAAGCACCAAGTACTTTTCTAATGCCCACCTCTTTTCTCCTGATCCTGATAGAAAAAGAAGCAATGCTGAATAAACCCAATGATGCTATGACAATAGCAATCAATGAAAACAATGTGGTAGTGGTAGCGATTCGCTCATGTGACTTGTACAGTTGGTCAAATTCATAGTTTACGAAAAAGTATTCCATCGGCTCATAAGCGTCCATTTCACTCCATCTCTTTTCCAAAAGTGCAATACCGCTATTTATATGATCAGGATGAAAGCGCACAATCAATTTATTGGAAACATGTTTGGAATAGAAATGTATCATTGGTTGAATGTCATTTTCGAGACTTTGGTAATGGTAGTCATCTACCACCCCAACTACTTTGAATTTTTCCGTTTCACTTCCACCAGCCAATAAAAACTTGTCATCCAAATCTACCCAACCATACTTTTCCATTGCTGTTCGATTGATAATGACAGCCGTTGAATCTGACACCAAATCAGGAGAAAAATTTCTTCCTTCTACTAATTTAATTTTTAAGGTCTCAAAATAATTGTGATCGACCGCTATTTGTCTGAGGCTAATGGTAGCTGTACCCGTTGGAAAAGACGGGCTGAATCCATTATAATTTTGCCAGTATTTACCCGGAAAACTCTGGGCTGAAGCAATAGATTCAATTGAAGACTCATGTAAAAGTTCCTGTTTTAAGATTTCAAGTCTTGATCCTGCTTTTTTCGAATCTTTGAACAAATCCGAATGACTCTCAATGGCTATCACGTTGTTTCCATCAAAATTCAAATCTTTTGTTTTCATGTAGTCTATCTGTTTCCATATAACCAGTGTTGCCGCTATCAACAGAATTGAAAAAGCAAATTGCACTACAATCAGACTGTTTTGAAAATATTGACCTATGCCTCCTGTCTTCAATTTGCCCTTTAAAGAATCAACCACTTTGAGTCTGGAAATAACTAATGCCGGATAAAAGCCAGAGGCTATCCCTACAATACACCCTATCGTCAAAAGAGAGAGAATCAAACCGTTGTTTTGAATCGCAATAGTTGCAATATCCATATCAAAATAAGTATTGACCCAGGGTACAGAAAAGATGATAATTCCCAAACCAAAAATCAAGGCAAGCAAACTAATCAAGGTCGATTCAGTCAAAAACTGTCCAACCAATTGCGATTTGCTGGAACCCATTACTTTTCTTACGCCTATCTCTTTGGCTCTGCCTATCGACTGAGCAGTCGATAAATTCATGAAATTGATACAGGAAATGATCAAAATAATGAATGCCACCAAGGTAAGTATAGAAAGGGTTTTGTCCTTTTGAGTGTACCTTTTATGCTCATCTTTTAAAGGTAACAAAACAATATCAAGTGCTGATTGACGATCTTCCAGATAATATTTTTCTTTAAAATCAACCAATTTTTCCTCAAACTCTTTTGGATTTGTACCATCCTGAAGCCTTATATAAGCAACCATAAATGTATTGTACCAATTGCCACCATTCTCAAAACTCAACCAATCGGGGGCATTGAGCCAGGGAATCAGAATTTCAAATTGAATAGTAGAGTTTTTCGGTGGATCTTCCAAAACAGCTCCGACCGTGAAATGGGATTTCTCGCTGGTTGACGTTACCACCTTTCCAATGGAATTTTCATTCCCAAAGAATTTCCTTGAAGCCGATAATGTGACTGCTACACTATTTGGAGTAGAAAGTGTCTGCTCCAAATTCCCATAAACCTCTTTAAACCTAAAAGTATGGGCAAACCCAGAATCCACTATATGAACAGCAGTCTTAAAATAATTTTCACCACATTGGACAATATCTTCTGAATCAAAAAATCTGGTACCAGCCGCTATCTCAGGGTACTCCTCCAACATCGCTGGTAAGGTAGGTGACGTAATGTTATCGCTTATCCCACTGCCTTTCCAGTTATCCGCCAAACGATATGTGTTTTCATATTGAAAGTTATCAAAAGAATGCTCGTAATTGATAATCATCAAAAGAAGAAAGGTTGAAGCGATTCCAACTGACAGCCCAAATATGTTAATGGATGAATAGCTTTTGTACTTTACCATATTCCTCCAACCTATTTTCAGGTTGGTTTTCAACATACCAAATTGATTCATTCGATAGCTTCCTCCTATATTTTTCATAATGATTGGCCTTAATAATTTCAACAATTCCCAAGTGTAAAGCCGTTTGGCTTTCTTTTCAGAATAGCTTTCCAGATTCTCTTGAAAAACTTCTTCCATATCTCCCTCCACTTCTTCCAGGTATTCTTTTTTCACAAAGAATCGAAGAAGCTTTAGTGGCCATTTGGGTGGGGTGATATTAGTTGGATTGTTATTCATCTTTCAGATTTACTGTAGGGTTTATACGAGATGCCTGAAAAGTCTGTGATCCGATCATTAATACGGCAATAGTGAGTACCCCTAAGAATCCCACAAGTAATTCGGTAATGCCAACTGGTTCATGATATGGAAAGTTGATCAATATTACTTTATCGAAAAGCAAGTAGGTAAGAGGAAGAGCAATTGCAGCAGCCAAGGTGAAGATCAACAAAAAACTTCTACTTAATAAGTATATCAAGCTCCCTTCGCTAGCTCCTAACACTTTTCGTATGCTAATTTCTTTCAGACGGCTTTCAGTAGCAAACACCACCATTCCAAGCAATCCTAAAGAGGATATACAAATTGTCAAGAATGACAAAAATCCGATTACTTTGAGTATCATGGAGAAATGGCTGTAGGATCGTTTGATTTGATCGTCGTAAAACATAGCATTTAGGGGGTGAGTTGGGTCAATTTCTTCCCAGACATTTTGGAAACTGACCATAGTTTCCTCCGACTCTTGAGTTGTTATTTTTACATTGAGGTAGCCCTGTGGATTTGAAGAGTGACGCATAATGAATGGTTTGATCTTACTGGTCAAATTCTGATAGTGAAAATCTTTCACTACACCAGCAATCACTAAATTTTTACCATCGATGCTTACAATTTCGCCGACTGCCTGAAAAGGATCACCATTCCCTATATTTAATTCCCTTATTACCTGCTCGTTTACAATCACTTTGCTTTCTTCAGATCCATGAGGCTTATAACTAAAATTTTCACCTGATAAAAACAGATACCGATGTAAAGACAAATAGTTCTCATCCACAAAATTTTGATAAAAGCTGCTAGAGTCACCTTTGTACTTCACATTGCCACCTCCGTACACACTACCTAAACTGGTGATCAGCTGTGATTGTGAGATTTCGATCACTTCTGGCAGTCCCAACAATTTTTGTTTTAACAGATTGGCATTATTGCCCTGCAAGCTAATATTTACAATGCTTTCGGTTTTAAATCCTAGGTCATGGGTGAGAATACTCTTGTATTGTTTATATCCAAGAACTGTAGTAGTGATGAATAAAAGGGAAAAGACATACTGGATAGCTATGAGCGATTTTCTTATGTTCACATGTTTGAATAGCTGAAATGATGACATTCCTTTTACCACTTGTAGTGCCTTGATTTTAGAAAATAAAAGAGCAGGAAAGAAGCCCGCAATAACTCCGATGGTAATAGCCAAGCCAATAAAATATAGAATTACTTCTAGAGACAAATTCAAAGAAGTCAATTTAGAGATATAGGGATGAATGTTAACAAACTGATCTTTAAGTGCAAGAAATATGATAAATGAAAAAGCTAACGCCAGCACTGATACCAATATAGACTCAGTAATAAATTGACCTGCTATCTGTCCTCTTTCAGCACCAACGACTTTTCGAATGCCCACTTCCCGGGCGCGTTTCATAGCCCTGGCTATGGATAAATTTGTGTAATTGAAACAAGCTGATATGATTACAATTACCACCAGTATTATCAAAACCAACAAAGCGATGGGATCCATAGATGAGCCAATTTGATTAGGAAGAAATCCGCCTGTGGAAATGTCAGTCAATGGCTGAGGTGACAACATGATTTCTTTGTTTTCAAGATTAAGATTGACATTCTGTTCTTGACAGAGCCTATCTAAATTAGCCTGAAAAGATTGGAGGTCGTGACCTTCAGAAAGAACGGCATAAGTATAGTTCATATAAAAATTTTCCCAGTCCAGAAATCCACCATTTGTGTCCGGTTTGTATAATTCCACTGTGGAAAACGAGACTAGTGCTTCAAATTGAAAATGTGTAAATTTTGGCAAATTCCGTAGTAAGCCAGTCACTGTATAATTCAAGGTATCGAAACGTACTGATTCTCCTACAACATTGGTTTTACCAAAAAGCTTTAGGGCTGTACTTTCCGTTAAAACAAGGGAATATGGATCACGAAGGGCTGACGCTGGATT
Source organism: Reichenbachiella sp. MALMAid0571 (assembly GCF_040151475.1). Lineage (NCBI taxonomy): Bacteria > Pseudomonadati > Bacteroidota > Cytophagia > Cytophagales > Reichenbachiellaceae > Reichenbachiella > Reichenbachiella sp. MALMAid0571. The sequence continues at coordinate 46,953 of NZ_JBDKWG010000150.1, forward strand.
CCCTTCAATAAGATCGAAGGAAAAAACGTCCAGAAAAGAATTGTCTGCATAAAGCCCACTAAGTAGTATTTTACTATCACCCACTTTCGCATCCGCACCAAATCCCCGACGTAGAAAAGTGATTTTTTCAACACCGGGAATTGTTTCTCTGATTTCGTAACCTGCTTTGACAGAAGTTGTTGCAACTGTCATTGACGAACCATTCCTGCGCTGACCAATGGTTGTAATTCGATAAATCCGGTCTTTTTTAGCATGAAAATCATCGAATGATTTGAGATCAGAAATGAAAGCTATAATTAGCAAGCCGACGGACATGCTCACTGCTAGACCTATTATATTGATAGCTGTGAATAGTTTATTTCGAGCCATGCTACGGTACGATACTTTAAAATAACTTTTCAACATACCAAATTGGTTTAATCTGACTGTCCCTTCCATATTTTTGATTAGAATTGGTTTAAGTAATCTGAGTGTCTCCCGGACATAAAGCCTTCTGGCTTTCTTTTCAGAATGTCTTTCCAAATTCTCCTGAAAAACTTCTTCCATATCTCCCTCCACTTCTTCCAGGTATTCTTTTTTCACAAAGAATCGAAGAAGCTTTAGTGGCCATTTGGGTGGGGTGATATGGTGAGAGTTGTTATTCATATTGTTTTAAGATCTGATGCCAACCTGGGAAGAGACTCCCAAAGTCCAGCCCTTACTTCTTTCATCTCAGACAATACTCTATGTGCATAAGGAGTTGTTGAGTATATTCTTTTGCGTTTTCCCCCTCTTTTTTGAGTAGCTTCTCCAAATTCGGATGTCAGGAAGCCTTTTTGTTCCATTCGTTTTAATGCAGATTGGATTGAACCTACACTCAGTTTTTCATTGAGCCGCTGTTCGAGCTCTCTTTTGATTTCAACACCATAGGCCTCTTCTTGCAATACGGCCACCGTTAGCAATACAAGCTCTTCAAATTCACCCAGTTTTGTTTTCTTCATTTTATATATTATTCGTAATTGCAGTAAATATATATAAATTATTTTATTCGCAATTGCAGTTTTAATAAAAAAGGTAAAATTACTTTTTATTAAAGGTAAAAATATATACATTTGAGTGTGGCTAAAAATGAAAAACCATATCATATCCCGGAAAACATTCCGCAGAATGTTTCAGAGCCAGAATTGCTCTATGCAGTGATGCAAAACAATATCACTTCCGAATATCTTACAGACCTAAAAGAAGTATCGGGTTTGAAAGATGAAACCCTTTCAGGTTCACTGAATATGAACATTAAAACCTTCAGAAGCTATAAAATGACTCCCCTTCCCATGAAACCACACTTACAGGAGCATGTATTCGCCATGTTGTCTCTGTACAGGCATGGCATCCATGTATTTGGTTCTTATCAAATATTCAACGAATGGTTAGAAAAGGTCAATTACTTCTTTGACAATGACAAACCTCTCAATTTTTTAACCACTATAAGTGGGATCAAGTATATTGACAACAGGCTCACTGCCATCCAATATGGTGACAATGTATGACGGTCTATCGTTTGACCCATGCAGAATATGCGGATAACCTTAAAGCTTCCGGGGTTTCCAACAGGTGGAACAGGGCAGAACAATATGTAATTTATACTTCTGGCAGTATTTCACTCTGTGCTCTGGAACTCCTTGCTCATACAAATGGAATACGACCAAAAGGAACTTTTAAAGTGATGCATATTGATATTCCCACCTCTATCAATATAGCTACTATCGCATCAGAGAAACTTCCCTTAAACTGGCATCTATTGGCATCATATCCTATCACCCAAAAGCTCGGAAGTGATTGGTATGAAGAAATGAACAGTCTGATGATGAAAATCCCATCTGCGATCATACCATCAGAATCCAACTATATTGTGAATGTCAAACACCCTGCCTTCAACGAAAAAATACGATTGGTCAAAGTAGAAGACTTTTTTTGGGATCATCGGTTTCCAACTGACTAATTTGATGGATGCTCGAATTCTATTGCATTAATATGCTTTTCTTCATTCATTAGATCTGGATGCAGAATAAGCATAAGAGCAGAGTAGGAATTTACTCATCGCGAAGCAAGTCAGCAGGGTTTTGTATGACAGCCTGTCGAATCTGCCAACCCATTGTTATTACTCCAATAATAAGTACTGTTAAAAAGCCGGAAAGAATTTCAATTACACCTATTTCTGTTTTATAGACGAAATCATTCAGAACCAAATCATCTACCAGGTATAATGCAATAGGAACAGCAACCGCTCCAGCTACTACCAACGTCCAAAAAAAACCACGTGAAAGCAGCAAGATCAAATTGCTTATTCCTGAACCAAGAACTTTTCGGATACTGATTTCTTTCATTCGGCTTTCTGTTGTAAATACAGCCATTCCCAACAAGCCCAAAGTAGAAATGGAAATTGCTATGAAGGCAAGAAACGAAATGATCTTATAGATGGTTTTTTGCTGCTGATAAGTTTGAGCGATTCTGTCATTGTAAAAAATAGCTTCAAATGGATGTACAGGATCCAGTTCTAGATATTTTTCTTCCATTTTGGCAACTGTAGAAAGCAAATCATCACCCATTACCTTCACTCCCAAAACCCGATAATCATCCAGCGAGTTTGTTTGCATAAAACCAAAAGGCCTTGTTGACTCCCAGAGCGACGCATCAACAAAATCTTTGACTACTCCTATGATCCTCAGACCTGCCTTATTACTGTTTGGCCAAATGGTTTTGCCAACAGCCTTTTGAGGTGAACCAAGATTCATTTCTTGTAAGAATTTCTCGTTGACCACTATATATTTTGACTTTTCATCTTTTTTTGGGGAGGTTGAAAAGCCCGATCCGGCAATCAGTTCAAACTGATACATGTCCAGGTATTTGTGATCTACGAAATTGAGCATAAAATTAACAGTATCGCTGCGATCCTCAGATATTGCAGTGTTTCCCCAGCTACTGCCAACACCCAATATAGTTGCTGACCGAGCAGTTTGTAGTACATTTGGTATTTTAGAATACTCGTTTTCCAGCAGGTCAATGTAATCCCCATGGATACTTACATTGATTACATTTTCGGTATCATACCCCAGATCATAGTTGACCGAAAACTGATATTGCTTATGTACAATAAAAGCACATGTGATCAAACCAATCGACATAGCAAACTGAAATACAATCAATATCCTTCTCAATGTCATACCAGAAAATGCATTCAATCTGCCAGCATCTTTCATAATAATCTTTGCCTTAAGTTGAGATAAAAATGCAGCAGGGATAAGGCCTGCTATCATACCAATAAAAAGGGCAAATACCAGAAATAAAAAGAACTGCCAGAATTCAATATTCAATGAGTACATTTGATACCCATTGGCTGTATCATTAGGCAAGCTCATGAATTCAGGCTTTATCACATAAAATAATCCTAACCCTGCAACTACTGCCACCAATGATAATATCAATGACTCAACTATAAACTGACAAAAAATCTGAAAATGTGTTGCTCCTGAGACTTTCCTTATTGCCACTTCTTTGGATCGCCTCAAAGCTCTGGCTAGTGATAAGTTGGTATAATTAAAACATGCGGATAACAATACAATTAATGTAAGTACCAGCATGATGAAGATTCTACTTTTTAAATAAGTAGGCCCTATTTCGTTAAAATAGTCGCCACTCGGAACTATATCCGTCAAACGCTGTAATTCATGCATAATGGGTTTACCATTATCGGCCATGTTATTTTTGGTCACCATAATTTCATTCATCGTCTGTTGAACCTGGTCTTTTATAACCTCATTGTTCAACACCAGATACACGTAGTTCGTCCAAATACTTTCAAAATTGTTCACAAGATTCTTTTCCTCACCTTCTACATGTTGCTCTAGTGTTTTCAAAGAAACCAATGCATCGAACTGAATATGAGAGTTTATTGGAGGGTCTTCTACTACTCCGGTTATTGTACCCTTTTTTAAAAATGAATTGCGCTCCACCTCTACAGTTTTACCTATCGGATTTGCTTCTCCAAATAGCTTTTCAGCCATAGATTTGGTCAGGACTATGCTAGAGGGTTCTACTAGTACCGTATTAGGATTACCCTTTATTAGATTAAAAGAGAATACGTCAAAAAATGAGGCGGAAGCGTAGTGACCTGATGTGCTAACCGATCCATTTGGGGTTTTGATGTCAGCCCACATATCTCTTCTCATGATCACCATCTTATCTACTCCTGGTACCTGTTCTTCAATCTGCTTACCTATGTATATTGACGAACTAGCGAAATGAATGATATCACCATTATTAGGATATGTAGAAGTAACCCGATATATATTTTCTTTTTTTGCATGAAAATCATCAAAGGAATAAAGCTCAGTCAGCAACACAATCATCAATATGCCAACAGCCATACTGATAGCTAACCCCACCACATTGATTCCTGAGAACAGCATATTTCGTTTGATGCTTCGAATGGAAGTTTTTAGATAACTCTTCAACATACCATATTGATTTAATCTATTGTAGGCTTCTCCATTCTTAATAATCTCAGACCGGAACAATTTTACTACCTCCAAGAAATAAAACCATTTTGCAGTTGTAATGCCTTTTTCTTCCACTTTCTTTTCATACAACTCATTCAAATCCCCTTCTATATCTTCCAGCAGATCGGGGTGACAGAACCAGCGCAAAAATCTAATCGCAAAAGACGAATCTTGAGGTTTCATATTATGATATATTGTGTTTGAAGGCCATAGACGGTATCGCACTCCAAAGTTTCTTTCGGCTTTCCATCACATCGTCAAGAGCCTTTTTTCCAAAGGGTGTCACCCGGAAATATCGCTTTCTTTTACCACCGCGTACTTTGGTAGCTTCGCCAAATTCTGACGTAACAAAGCCTTTTTTCTCTAATCGATTAAGGGCTGTCCTCATTGCTCCCACACTTACATTTCTGTTCAAACGAGTTTCTATATCACTTTTAATAGCAACCCCATAGGCATCTTTGTATAGCACAGCAACTGTAAGGAGCACTACTTCTTCAAATTCGCCAAGGCTTAAATTTCCCATTTTATTTTATTTAAGTCTCAAATGTAATTAATATTTATTAAAATCCTAATCGTAGTTTTAATAAAATATCTTTCTAAAATGGTATTGTCTATTTAGGACTAGTCAAATAAAAATTCTGTGTGAAAAAATTGACTGTAGTTTGTTCAAGATGAAATATATTTGATTTTAGACGTATTCGATTTTCAACTATCAAGATGTTTATTGTTAGATAAACACCATCACACTGCCACACATTGAAACAACTCTCTCTTTTCATAGAAAACCTGATAGAATCCACCGGAAAGATAGTTTCCTGGCTGAGTATTGGTTTGATTGCTATTATTGGTATTGATGTGCTACTCAGGTATGCCTTCAACAAAAGCACAGCTGCATTGTTTGAACTGGAGTGGCATTTATTTGCCATTATATTCATGATAGGTGCTGCTTATACTTTAAAGTATGACAAGCATGTACGAGTAGATATATTTTATACAAACTTTTCTAGAAAACAAAAGGCATGGATTAATCTGATAGGAACAGCGTTTTTCCTAATCCCTTTTTGTGTAATCATTATCACTACTTCAATACCATTTGTTATGGCTTCCTACAATATTATGGAGTCAAGTGCTGATCCTGGAGGCTTGCCTTACCGATTTATGATAAAAGCCACTATACCAATAGGTATTTCACTACTACTACTGCAAGGGATATCAGAATTATTAAAATCTCTTCTTGTTATTTTAAATAAAGAAACCGAAAGCATTGATGAGTGAGTATGTTCCTTTTATATTGTTTGGATTGGTTTTCTTACTCATCCTTTTTGGCTATCCGGTAGCCTTTACTTTGGGCGGACTGTCTGTGATTGCCGGACTCATTTATTTTGACACAAATTTCTTCTACTTGCTGTCTTTGAGAATCTTCGGCACGATGAACAATTTTGTTTTGATGGCAGTACCCCTATTTGTCTTTATGGGCATTATGCTGGAAAAGTCAGGTTTGGCAGAACGGCTATTAGAAACCATGGCGATGCTGTTTGGCAAACTCAAAGGAGGCTTGGCTATTTCAGTTGTGATCGTTGGAGGAATGCTTGCAGCTTCTACAGGGATTGTAGGAGCTACGGTGATCACTATGGGGATGATCAGTTTGCCAACTATGCTCAAAAGAGGTTATAAAACGGAATTGGCTACCGGAGTGATCGCATCATCCGGCACATTGGGACAAATCATTCCACCATCTGTCGTTTTGGTTTTGCTGGGAAGTGTGTTGAATATTTCTGTGGGAGACTTGTTTACAGCGGCCATTATTCCCGGGGTGGTTCTTGTGGGACTTTACCTGATATACATTGTCATATATGCCATGATTAAGCCTGAGGTGGCACCATGTATTCCTGAAGGAGAAAGAAAAGAATTTTGGAAAGAAGGCGCTACTAAGAAAATAGTGTATGCTTTCATTTTTCCTTTTCTATTAATACTGACGGTACTAGGGTCAATATTTGCAGGCATAGCTTCGCCCACAGAAGCAGCGGCAGTGGGGGCAATCGGCTCAATATTGTTGACTGTTGCGCAGAAAAGGTTTAACCTGAAAATACTTAAAGAGGTAATGAAGGAGACCACTTTTCTTACTTGTATGGTTTTTGTGATTCTCATAGGAGCTACCTCTTTTTCTTTGGTCTTTCGGGGAATGGGTGGAGACAAGCTCTTGTCAGAGCTTATCGTGGGAGCCAATCTGTCTCCTTATGTTTTTCTGGCTTTAGTACTTTTAGTAGTGTTTGTGGCAGGTTTTTTTATAGACTTCATTGAAATTATTTTTATAATAGTACCTGTTGCAACTCCTATTTTTGCTGCTTTGGGAATAGATCTTGTATGGATCGGAATTTTGATTGCCCTCAATTTACAAACTTCTTTTCTCACTCCTCCTTTCGGATTTTCATTGTTTTACTTGAAAGGAGTAGCCCCTCCGGAAGTCAAAACAAGTCAATTGTATAGAGGCATAGTTCCCTTTGTGGCCATCCAGATACTACTCTTGATTTTGGTTATTATTTTCCCTGAGTTAGTCTCATTTCTTCCTCAACTGCTGGAAAAGTAAAAAGGTAGATTGATTATATTTGTTTGGTACATCAACCTTTAATACCATGTGGATTGAAAAAGACAACAAATTAACAAAGACATTTACCTTTCAGAACTTTACCGAGGCATTTGGCTTTATGACCAAGGTGGCTATTGAAGCTGAAAAAATGAATCACCATCCGGAGTGGTCAAATGTTTACAACAAAGTAAACTTCAAACTTTCGACCCATGATGCGGGTGATGTCGTTACAGACAAGGATAGAAAACTAGCTGAAATAATAGAAAATTTGGCAAACTGAAATCTAAAATCATTTCTTTAGTCATCTTCCTGTTTGTTTGTTGATTCTTATTCTACAACTTTGGGGAAATTGTCATTTCCTTTGGTATAAAATATGGAATTCAAATCTTCCCTTTACCTGGTGCCCACGCCAATTGGTAATCTAGATGATATTACCATTCGGGCTTTGGAAGTGCTCAAATCAGTAGATGTCATATTGGCTGAGGATACCCGTACTACAGGGGTATTGCTTAAACATTACGAAATAAAGAATTCTCTGAAGAGTTATCACATTCATAATGAACATTATCAGACCGAGAAAATAATAGCTGACTTGAAAGCTGGCAAGAAGATGGCTTTGGTGTCTGACGCAGGAACCCCGGCAATATCCGATCCCGGATTTTTACTTGTCAGAGATTGTTTGCAAAATAATGTTTCTGTAGAATGTTTGCCGGGAGCAACTGCCTTTGTTCCTGCTCTGGTTTCCTCAGGCCTGCCCAATGACAAATTTGTTTTTGAAGGGTTTTTACCTGTGAAAAAAGGAAGGCAAACCAGACTTGAAATATTGGCAAATGAAACCAGAACTATGATCTTTTATGAATCACCTCATCGACTGATAAAGACACTGAATCAATTCAAAGAACACTTTGGAGAAGACAGGAAAGCTTCTGTTTCCCGGGAACTGACCAAAATGTTTGAAGAAACAAAAAATGGCACACTAGGTGAAATAATAAGTTATTTTGAAGAAAAGAAAATAAAGGGTGAGATCGTTGTAGTAGTTGGAGGTCAAACAAACTAGGATATGAATCTTGAAAATATACAAAAAGAGGTAGTAGCACTTTCTCTTGAATGTGGAGCTTTCATGCAAAAAGAAGCCGAGTCATTCGACTATTCTAAAGTGGAACTAAAGGGCAAAAACGATTTGGTATCTTATGTGGATAAGGAACTTGAAATCATGATTGCCAATCGGCTCAAAAAGGTTTTACCAGAGGCTGGTTTCATTACAGAAGAAGGTACTCAACAGATAGATAACAACCCACTAAAGTGGGTAATAGATCCACTGGATGGCACAACAAATTTCATTCATGGGCTGCCTGTCTATTGTACCAGCATCGCACTAATTGATGCCAATGAGCTTTTGGTAGGTGTAGTGTATGAGCCGAGTAGGAATGAGTGCTTTCATGCACGCAAAGGAGGAGGTGCATTTTGCAATGATAAAAGAATACATGTTTCCAAGCTGAACAAGATAAGTGACAGTTTACTGGCAACAGGCTTTCCGTTTTATGATTTTGAAAAAATCGGTAACTATGTAAAAATCTTGAATGAACTCATGCAAAATGCGCATGGCCTGAGAAGGCTTGGTAGTGCTGCCGTTGACCTGGCGTATGTGGCTATAGGGAGGTATGAGGCTTATTTTGAGTACAACCTCAATGCCTGGGATTTGGCGGCAGGAGCTTTGATAGTGCAGGAAGCAGGCGGTACTGTTACAGATTTTTCAGGTGGTGACAACTTTGTTTTTGGTAGGGAACTGGTTGCTGCCAATTCTATTCATACAGAAATGATCGAAGTGATAAAAAAATACTGGTAAATTTGCTAACAGAAAAAGAATCAACCCGTTTGAACAGACATGCAAGACATTTTTATACTCATAATATTTCTCATTTCACTATTTTTTGTCGGTAGAAGAATCTACCAGGAGTTCAGTGCAAAAGATGGTTGTGTAAAGGGATGTGGTGATTGCAGCATTGCTAAACAAGACATATCAGATAAGGCTATCCAGCCATAAAAACATTTATTGAATAATTCGGCAAAATAGGCATAAGAAAGTAGATTTGCGCCTCAATCAACAAGATATCAATGGCATTTGGTTTATTTAAGAAAAAGAAGAAAAAAGAAAATACAGATTCAAGATTTTTGAATTTAACAATAAAGGAAGTGGTTAAGGAAACCGAAGATGCCGTAAGCTTGGTATTTGAAGAGCCTGAATCAGGCAAGCTCTCATACAAACCGGGACAGTTTATTACTTTGATTGCTACTATAAATGGCAAGAAAGTGAGAAGGGCATATTCACTATGTAGTTCTCCCTTTTTAAATGAAAATCCAGCGGTCACTGTCAAAAGAGTGGAGGATGGAGTAATGTCAAACTTCATAAACAATACACTCAAAGCGGGTGATCAAATTGAAATAATGGAACCTATGGGTTCTTTTACTCCTGAAATAATACCAGCTAATAAAAGGCATATTTTTCTTATAGGAGGGGGTAGTGGAGTAACGCCGTTGTTATCAATTGCTAAGTCCATTTTATCTGAAGAAAAGGAAAGTAAGGTTTCATTGATATATGCCAATAGAGATGAATCTTCAATTATTTTTAATGCCACAATTGCAAATTTGCAAGAGCAGTATCCTGATAATTTCAATGTAGTCCATTTTCTGGAAAATCCCCCTGCTACCTGGACAAACTATATTGGTTGGTTAGATACCGCAAAACTAAGAACAGTATTTTCCAGCCTTGATGATACTTCCTATTCTGATGTGTCTTATTATACCTGTGGGCCAGAGCCAATGATGAATATAGTCATGGATACTCTGAGTCAAATGAATGTACCCGACGACAAAAAGCATAAAGAGAGTTTTGTTGCAGGAAACACTTCTCCTAAAGACATCATAGCAGACGAAAATCAATCCATAGAAGAGCAAGAGGTTACCGTGATACTTGACGGGGAAGAACATAAGTACATGGTATCTCCGAAGAGTACAATTCTGGAATCAGGGTTGGATCAAAATCTTGATATGCCCTACTCCTGCCAAAGTGGGTTGTGCACGGCTTGCAGAGGAAAGTGCTTGTCAGGGAAAATAAAAATGGATGAGGAAGACGGCCTTTCGGAAGAAGAAAAAGCTGAGGGATATGTGTTACTTTGCGTGGGTCACCCTATGACCGACGATGTTGTAGTTGAGATTGGTTAACTCATACATCACATAAGTTTACCGCATTATGTAATGATTCAATGAATTTTCTCCTTTCGGAACAAATTCCTGTGTTAAAAATCCGGGATTTCCTATTACTAATATTACCTTCTGCAGAATAATTCAACTCTTGTGGATGTATAAATGAGTCATAGACATAACTAGTTGATCCATTAAAAAGTAACCCCAGAAATTAAAAGACAAAATACTACTATTATTACCAGTTATGCTTCCGGTATGAGATGTCCATTCCACAAAAAAATGGCTGCAAATCTGTATGCAACGGAAGAAGAGTCAAAAATCAGATCAGAAATTAAAATAACATCTGGGAATATACTTCCTTCAATTAGTAAGAAAAAGAAGATAAAAGCGTTAGTTGTGTAAAGTAAATCCTACAAAAATCATGTTCATACATGACATAAGTCAATTGACAATATACTGACTCCTTTAATTTTGTTTACATAAAGACACTAGTTAAAATCCTTATATCCAACTAACTAACTTTCTCATGAAAACTACTAATCACATCAAACAAAAATGGATTATCTTATTGTTTGTAATTTCGACTAAATTACTTTTCTCATGTTCAGATCAACACAAAAATCAGCAAGAGATTACCGAATCCTCCGAAATAAAAGTAACAGGCAGGATGGATGCCGAACTCACTTCTCCTCCACTAGTGCCACCACCAGTTGGTGACAGAGATGCAAAATTATTGAAAGTAGAAATGGAAGTTCTGGAGCAGGAAGGTGAATTAGCTCAGGGTGTATCTTATATCTATTGGACTTTTGGTGGCAGTGTACCCGGCAGCTTTATTCGTACCAGAGTTGGTGATGAAGTTGAATTCGTATTAAAAAATCATCCTGACAATAAATTGCCACACAATATTGACTTGCATGCAGTAACCGGTCCTGGAGGAGGAGCATCTTCATCATTTGTTGCTCCGGGCCATGAAACCCAATTTACATTTAAAACATTAAACCCAGGGCTATATGTGTACCACTGCGCTACCGCTCCCGTAGGCATGCACATAGCCAATGGAATGTATGGACTCATCTTAGTAGAACCTGCCGGAGGCTTGCCTGCTGTGGACAAAGAATATTACATCATGCAAGGTGACTTTTATACAAAAGGAGAATATGGAAAACCCGGACTCCAACCTTTTGATATGAATAAAGCTATAGATGAAGATGCTGATTACGTTCTCTTTAATGGAAAAGTTGGTGCTTTGACAGGGGACAATGCCATTACCGCTAATTTAGGAGAAACTGTCCGGTTGTTTGTAGGAAACGGAGGCCCTAATTTGGTCTCTTCATTCCATGTAATTGGTGAAATATTTGACAAAGTGAATGTAGAAGGGGGATCAGTTATCAACGAAAATGTGCAAACAACACTGATCCCTGCAGGTGGCGCAGCAATTGTAGAATTTAAAGTAGAAGTACCAGGTACTTTTATTCTTGTAGATCATTCCATATTCAGAGCATTTAATAAAGGTGCATTAGGAATGCTTAAAGTAACGGGACCAGACAAAATAAGAATTTATTCTGGAACAGAAAAGGAAGGTATATACAACCCTGAAGGTGGCACGGTACAGCAAATGCCCGGAGAGCAAGATAAACCAACTGAAGCTGTAGCACAATCCTTAGACGAACGCATCAAGCTTGGCAAGCAAATCTATTCTACTACGTGCTTTGCTTGTCATCAGGCAGAAGGACAAGGTATCTTGGGTGTATTTCCTCCATTGGCCAAATCAGACTATTTAAACGCTGATGTTGATAGAGCTATTGATATAGTATTGCATGGCAAAACAGGAGAAATAACGGTAAACGGAGAAAAATATAACTCCGTCATGACAGCTCAAACACTCACCGACGAAGAAGTAGCCAATGTACTCACCTATATTTATAGTAACTGGGGAAACAACAAAAAAGAAGTAACACCTACAATGGTTAAAAAAGTTAAAACCAGTAGCCATTAGACCATATCAAAACATGTTGGTTAAATCATTCAAATTGACTTTGTACTTTACATTATTTACTCTATGTAAAGTACAAAGTCAACCTCAAGACATGATGAAAATTGAAAAGGGATTCTTTGTACCACTTTACGGAAATGATTCCTCTGTTGTACATATAGAAAGCTTTTTCATGGATATCTATCCAGTCACCAACAGAGAATTCAAAGAATTTGTTATACAAAATGATCTGTGGGAAAAATCAAAAGTAAAACAATTATTCGCTGATGGAAACTATCTCAACCATTGGGCAGATAATGACGATTACGGTTCCTCAGTCTCTGGTGATGCTCCTGTAACGAATATCTCGTGGTTTGCAGCAAAAAGTTACTGCAACAGTAAAGGTAAAAGATTGCCGACTATTGATGAATGGGAATATGTGGCCATGGCCGACGAAACCAAACCTGATGCTCGAAAAGATGAGGCGTACAATCAAAAAATACTTGACTGGTATGAGTCTTCCAGAACGTTCGGAAAAGAAGTTGGCAGTACTTTTAAAAATTATTGGGGGATTTACGACTTACATGGACTTGTCTGGGAATGGACACAAGATTTCAATTCCGTATTAATATCAGGAGAGTCCAGAAAAGACGTGAATAGTGATAAAAATCTCTTTTGCGGTAGTGCTACTGTGGGTGCCAATGACTTAATGAACTACGCTGCATTTATGCGATTTGCTTTTCGTGGAAGTATAAAAGCTAACTATGCTATTAAAAATTTGGGATTCAGGTGCGCACAGTCTATTCCAAAGGTGGAAAATTAGAATTCTAAAAAACAACAAATCAGATGCAAACACTAACTGTCGCTCATCTTCTGGCATTATTCCTATTCTTCTCATGCTCACCAAAGAAAGAGAATGTCCAGTCTTCTTCTCAATCCTCAGAAGAATTAGACGAAATGTCAATATACCATTTGCCTTCCAAATGGAATACACAAAATGGTGAGCAAATAGAACTTAAAGACTTGCAGGGAAATGTATTGGTAATGGTCATGATATACACTTCTTGTCAAATGGCCTGCCCGAGACTTGTAGCAGACATGAGAAATATAGATACCCAAATCGAAGAAAAATTAAAGAAAAATGTAAAAATGATCCTGGTAAGTATTGATCCTGAAACCGATACACCAGACAGGCTGAAAAAATTTTCCATTGAAAATCAAATGGAAGGCAACCAGTGGTTATTCCTGCAAGGAACACCTGAAAGTGTCAGAGAGTTTGCTAATGTTCTGGCTGTAAAATACAAGAAAATCACACCTATAGACTTCTCTCACTCCAATATCATTAGCGTATTTGATCAACAAGGAGTACTTATACATCAACAAGAAGGATTGGGGGTTGATAACAAATCAACTATCGACGCAATAATCAAACTGAGCAAAAATTAGATCCTTACAAAAAAAAGGTTGTCTCAAAAGTCAAATAATCCCCAGATTCCTGACTGTCGTCAGACAGGTATTCTGGGATCTGTCCTGAAAACAGCTATTGCTGTGTTTCCAAAGGGATGCCGGATAAGTCCGGCAACTGTTTAACCCTTTTGAGACAGCCTCTTTAATTTCTTTAACATCTATCTATTTTTCTTATTTAAAGGGCAATACCGATAAAGGACTTGAAAGCAATTCCCATCAAACCGGTTAACAGCATAGTAATACCAAGCCCCCTTAAACCTCCGGGTACATTAGAGTATTTTAATTTCTCTCTGATTGCAGCCAGTGCTACGATAGCTAAAAACCAACCCACACCTGAACCAAGTCCATAAGATGTAGCCTCTATTATAGTGTAATCCCTTTGTATCATGAAAAGTGATGCTCCCAAGATGGCACAGTTTACAGCTATCAACGGCAAGAAAATCCCCAATGAACCATAAAGAGCAGGAGAAACTTTCTCGATGATCATCTCTACCAATTGCACCATTGAGGCAATTACTGCAATGAACATAATGAATGTCAAAAAGCTTAAATCTATAGTCTCAAAACTTGACCCAAGCCACGCCAATGCTCCTTCTTTCAATACATACTCCTGGAGCAACCAGTTGATCGGAACGGTGATTCCTAATACAAATATTACCGCACCACCCAAGCCAAAAGCTGTAGAAACTTTTTTGGAAACTGCCAAAAACGAACACATACCTAAGAAATAGGCAAAAATCATGTTGTCTATAAAGGCACTTTTTATGAAAATATTAAATGCTTCCATTTTTTATCTTTTTATATCTTTTTATATCTTTTAGTCTAAGACTATTAATGTTCTACGTAACCAGTTTTAGTTCTTTGAACCCATATTAATATACCGAGCACCATAAATGCTCCGATAGAGTCAACCATCAATCCGTTGGTCTGGTAACTTGCCCAGCCTATGGCTTCAAATACCTTGAAATCAAAAATTGAACCTGATCCAAATAACTCTCTAAAGAAAGCAACGGTAAGTATGATCCAGGCATAGCCAAACCCACTTCCAAGGCCATCCAACACAGAATCATACGGTTTATTGGCCATGGCAAAAGCTTCAAGCCTTCCCATCACTATACAGTTGGTAATAATAAGTCCCACAAATGCACCCAATACTTTATACATGTCAAACATGTAAGCTTTTAGTACTTCACTTACCAATGTAACAAGAGTAGCTACAATTGCCAATTGTACAATAATCCTAACCCTGCCTGGGATCAAATCTCTAATCAGGGAAATAATAAGGTTAGAAAACACAATTACAAATACTACAGCAATGGACATTACCAAAGTTGGTTCCATTTTAATAGTAATTGCCAGTGCAGAGCAAATCCCCAATACCTGAACTGTAACAGGGTTGTCTTCATTCAAAGGATCGGTAATAAATTTCTTTCTTCTTTTTGATAATAATGGCTCTGCTGGTTCCTTTACTATCGGTTGCTCAAGAGTTTCAGTACTCATGTTGTATAAATTTTATTTTTTCAATAAAGCCTTTTAAGGCACATTGTTAATTTCAAATTAATTGGCCTGCACCATTGATACCCCACCTTTTTTGGTCTTCTCTATAAAGGTTTTGTAACATTCCAGATAATTCAGCATCATCGAGTTTACGCCTTTACCAGTCAGGGTAGCACCTGACATTCCATCGATATGATGATCATCCAGAGGCAATCCCTTTTCTCCCTTTACCATAGAGACAGAAACTAAACTTCCAGAATCATCAAATATCTTTTTGCCTTTATACCTGTCCTTGATCTGATCAGACGTAATTCTTGCTCCCAATCCCGGAGTTTCAGTTTTATGGTCAAAAGCTACTCCTTTGATGGTGTTCAAGTCACTCTCAATAGCAACAAAACCTGAAATCCAATCCCAAAGCCCTGCTCCCCACATTGGAAAGATGTAAGCTTCAATCTTTGACGGGTCAGATTCGCTTACAAATTGGTAAACCGGATATAACCGCTCGTCTTTAGCTACTTTATAGTTCTTCTGGATGTTTACCTTTTCAGCAATCACAGGATTACCTTTTTTATCCTTTTCTACTATTTTACCATTGATATCTATAACAATAGACGAAAATCTTTTTTCATATAAAGCCAGAATCTCATTAGGATCATTGATAGAAGAAATGTCCATTACGGCACCCAGAATTTTTTTCTTATTATCCAAATCTACCTGCTTGTCTTGCAGAGGTTTCAAAACCACTGAAGTACCAGACAACAGCAATCCCAATATGATTGTTAGGACAGCTGAGAAAACGATGATGTATGTGTTAGACCGTTGCACGTTTTAACCTCCTTTTCTTGTTAGCGCTCACTACGAAATAATCGATAAGTGGAGCAAATACATTCATTAATAATATTGCAAGCATGATTCCTTCCGGATATGCCGGGTTAAATACCCTGATAATAATCGTTAATACACCAATTAGGAATCCATAAACCCATTTCCCCGTTTCGGTTTGAGCAGCAGTTACCGGATCGCTAGCCATGAATACTGCACCAAATGCCAATCCTCCAATCACCAGATGATAATGTGCGGGTAATTCCATATATGGATTTCCACCCAGCATACTTACAAATGATCCCATCACAAATGCTCCGGCAAACACACTTACGATTACCTTCCAGCTTCCCACTCCCGTGAATATTAAAACAGCAGCCCCAATTAAGCACATCAAAGTAGATGTTTCTCCTATACTTCCGGGCATTATACCCATAAACATGTTTCCAAAACTATACATTCCATCTGCCCATCCTGATCCAAAACTACTAAGGGAAGTTACCAGATTGTTTCCGGTGGCTAACGATTCAGCTCCAAGTGCCAAAGGAGTAGCTCCGCTAAATCCGTCAACTGGTGTTTTATCTCCTATAAAAGACCAAACATCACCAGATATTTGAGAAGGATATCCGAAATACAAGAATGCCCTGGCAGTTAATGCCACATTTAGTATATTCATTCCAGTACCTCCGAAAACTTCTTTTCCTATAATAACTGCAAAAGCTGTTGCCAGAGCTACCTGCCACAATGGAATAGTAGCAGGCAATACTAATGGAATAAGCATTCCGGTAACCAAAAAGCCTTCATTTACATCGTGTCTCCTGATGGTAGCAAATGTAAATTCTATCCCCAGACCAACAGTATATGAAACTATGATAATAGGCACAACCAAAGTCGCTCCAATCAACAATTCTCCTACTAAATCAGAAGCTTGCCCTGTAGCCAGATAATGCTGATGTCCGGCATTCCATATTCCAAACAGTAAACATGGCAACATGGCAATGATCACTGTCATCATCATCCGCTTCATATCTACAGCATCTCTAACCTGAACCCCCTTGGGTTTAGTCGTAGTATTCGGTGCAAAAAGCAGGGTTTCATGAGCCTCATATATATAGTAGAATTTCTCCCACTTGCCCCCTTTTTCAAAATGTGGCTTTACTTTGTCTAAAGCGTCTCTTACAAACTTCATTACTAAAAATTAGCTATTCTTAATTAAGGTCAATCCTTCTCTCAATATTGCCTGAACATCGTGCTTTGACACATCCACGAATTCGCAAAGCGCCAGGTCTTCCTCTATTACTTCGTAAATACCAAGTCCTTCCATATCATCATAGTCCTCAGCCATAATAGCCTTTAACAAATAAGTAGGAAGAATGTCCATTGGAGTTACTTTTTCAAATGTGCCGGTTTGCACAAATGCCCTCTCCTGTCCACGGGTATTGGTATCGAGTTTATATTCTTTGTTTGGATTTAAAAATGAAAGCAATCCAAAAGCCCTGTGAAAACTCAGCTTCTTGGTTGTTGGTAGTATCCAGCCAAACATTTCGTAGTAGTCTCCTTCAGGGATCACTGTCAATTGATTGTGATAAAAACCAAGGTAACCATTAGAGTTGATATGTTCTCCAGTCAACACATTACCTGAAATAAACCTCAGATTACCATCATTCACAGTACCGTCCACCAATTTATTGATGGCCGCTCCGGTAAAGGTTTTGTAGTATTGAGGAGTTTTTACTTCTGATCCGGCCAGAGCCACAAGTTTAGAAGCATCATATTTTCCTTCGAGAAATACTTTCCCAATTTGTGCTACACCATAAGGATGAACAGTCCATGCCACTTCGCCTTTGTTCATTGGGCTTAAATGATGGATTTGAACTCCTACATTACCAGCAGGGTGAGGACCGGAAAAATTATTTACAGTAGCATTCTTTGCATTTTTAAACATGTCTGCATTATCTCCACTGCCATCTATGTTTACATGCACGGATGCAAATTTTGAAAGAATATCAATACCTGTCTGAAAATACTTCTCCTGACCACTAAGGATAAATCCCATATCAGGTGCAAGAGGATGTGTATCAAAAGCTGAAACAAAAATAGCTTTTGGAGTATCGGCAGGGTTTGCAACCGTACCATAAGGCCTTTGCAAAATATTTGGCCACACTCCTGATTTACTCATTTGAGAGACAGCATCTTCCTTGCTTATTCCTGCAATGTCAGATTCTGAATACTGAGTAAATTTCTCATAGCTGACCTCTTTGTCAGCAAGAATTCTGATTTCTAATATTTTTCTTTTTGCTCCTCTCACTACCTCTGCCACTTCGCCACTTACCGGAGAAGTATATAATATGTCTTCAAACGCCTTGTCATGCATCAACGGCGAACCTGCTTTCACAGTATCTCCCTCTTTTACATTGAGTTTGGTTTGGACAATACCAACAAAATCTGTAGGCTTTATTGCAAAGGTTTCAGGAAGTGGGAGATCAGCTATTTTCTTTTCAGCTTTTCCCGCGAGATTTATATCAAATCCCTTTTTTAGCTTTATCGTTTCAGACATTTTAAAAGCAACAAGTAATAATTTTTAAAGCATGGCAAAAGTAATAAAAATTTATTCTTTTCACCTTTTCTGAGTAATTATCGCAATAAATCGTGTCGGATATTAAAACTAATTTTTATGTACGGCCTTTTTGTTGAAAAAAATGGCTTTGAAGGGTGAATTTTTTCTATTCAAACAAATCAGAACTCAAATACCGATCCCCACGATCACAAACAATAGTGACTATGACACCACGGTCTAATTCATCAGCAAGTTCCAATGCAGCATGAAGTGCTCCACCGCTGCTCATACCTGCCAGTATTCCTTCTTCCTTACCCATACGACGGGTCATTGCGGTAGCCTCCTCGGCACTTACATCAATAATGCGATCTACACGGCTGGGCTCATATATCTTTGGCAAGAATTCCGGAGACCATCTTCTGATTCCCGGAATACTTGAACCGTCCTTGGGTTGAGTGCCCACTATTTCCACATTGGGATTTTGCTCTTTCAAATATCTGGAAACTCCCATAATGGTACCTGTAGTGCCCATTGCAGAGACAAAATGCGTAACTTTTCCTTCAGTATCATTCCAAATCTCAGGGCCGGTAGTTTGATAATGCATCCCGTAGTTATCAGGATTGGCAAACTGATTGAGCATGTGGTATTTGCCGCTAGCTGCCATTTCCTCCGAGAGCTCTCTCGAATACTCAATGGTTTTTGCAGCTGGAGTCAAAATCACTTCTGCTCCATAGGCTTTCATAGTTACCACCCTTTCCCTTGTAGAGTTATCAGGCATGATAAGGGTCATATGAATTCCCATCGACTGAGCCACCATTGCCAACGCTATCCCGGTATTTCCACTGGTCGCTTCCACCAGTCTATCTCCTTTTTTTATTTCTCCACGATCCAATGCCCCTTTGATCATGCCATAAGCTGCACGGTCTTTCACACTCCCTCCAGGGTTTTGCCCTTCCAGTTTGCAATAAATCTGTACTCCTTTGTTAGTATTCAGATTTTGTATTTTGATCAGGGGAGTGTTTCCAATTAATTCGGCAATGGTCATTTTACTATTGTCTTTAGTCTGATGGTATCGGAGCTTATAGTATCTCCTATTTGTCTTTTATTTTGATAATTGACTTGAGTTAGAGGAGGAACGCTTTTCGTAATCCATACGTTTCCACCTATAATACTGTCATGCCCAACAACCGTTTCGCCACCTAATATAGTAGCATTGGCATAGATAACAACATTATCCTCTATTGTAGGATGGCGCTTGATCTTTGCATCTTCCTTGTTTACACTCAATGCTCCGAGGGTAACACCCTGATAGATTTTAACATAATCTCCTATCACGGTAGTTTCTCCTATTACTATTCCTGTTCCATGGTCAATGCAAAAGCTTTTTCCAATCTTAGCTCCGGGATGAATGTCTATTCCCGTTCTGCTGTGTGCCTGTTCGGTAATCATTCGTGGGATGATCTGTACTCCCCGGTTATACAAAAAATGCGCAAACCTGTAAGATGCAATGGCATAAAATCCGGGATAAGTACGAATCACTTCACTTTCGCTTTTAGCTGCCGGATCTCCGGCATATAGAGCCCTCACATCCTCATTGAGCATTTCAAAGATTTCAGGTATTGCTTCGAAAAACAAAGTTGAATTTTCATTGGCATGTACTCCATCATAGTTTTGTTTGATGTGGAGCATCTCATTCAATTTTGTTTTGAGTGTCTGAAGATGTGCTTCTAATTCTTCCCGGGTATTGTAACTTCTTCTTGAATATACAGGAAACAGTGTGCCTATTAACTCTTGAAAAAACACTCCCACTTCCTCTTCATTAGGGCATTGCGGACATTCCTGATGTGCTTCGAATATTTTGTCTATGAAAGATTCCTCCATTCCTCTTTAGCGATTCTACGCAATAATTGTTTTCTGTACTACGCAAAGTACGAGTCTTAGTCCAAAAGATTCAAATTAATTTTGACATTCTTTTTTCCATCTATCAGAAGGTTTAAATTATTTCTTTTGAAAAAGATTTATAGTTTCTAGCAGGATTTCACTTTACTTACCTATATTTAATCTTTTCAGAATTGAGGTACTACATGCTTACCCTATTTTAGTTATTGATAATATAAATCTATAATTGACGATTTATTTTTAACAAAAATAGCCTTTAAGTAAAAATCCCACACGCAAAAGCTCAATTCTATTTAAAATCTTTAAAGCAGGATTTTTATGAAATTTCAGCCCTATGTGACTGAACATATCTACGATGAAATGTTTGAGTCAAATGAAAAGTGTCGTTCTCACTATGCAATGTTTAAAGAAAAGATTGAAGACCTTTCTACAAGGAAGTTAATGCAACTTCAGCATTCTACCGACAAGGCACAACGTGCTATTGGCATGACCTTCAATGTTTACCATGACAAAAAAGGGAAAGAAAAAATCCTCCCTCTGGACATAATACCCCGGGTAATCAATGGTAAGGATTGGGAAGTGATCGAAAAAGGATTAGCCCAGCGTATTGAAGCACTCAATTTATTCTTACAGGACATATATAATGGCGGCAAAATACTTAAGGACAAAATTGTACCTGAAGAATTGGTATTGTCAAGCCAGGATTATTTAGACCCATGCTCAGGGATCACTCCTCCAAAAGGCAGGTGGTGTCATATAATCGGCACTGATCTGGTAAGGGATGGCAAAGGGCATTTCTATGTACTGGAGGATAATTTAAGATGCCCTTCCGGAGTGTCATATATGCTGGAAAACAGAGAAATTCTAAAACGAGCTTTTCCCCAATTGTTGAGCTCTATGGGTGTAAGGCCAGTCTCTGATTATCCGATCAAATTACTCAATATGCTACAGTACATGTCAGACAAGGCAAAGCCAACAGTAGTGGTACTTACACCCGGAGTTTTTAATTCCGCCTATTTTGAGCATTCCTATTTGGCCAATGAAATGGGTGTCACACTTGTTACAGGACAGGATTTAATCGTAGAAAATGATTTCGTTTTCATGCAAACAACCAAAGGGCTCAAGCAAGTAGATGTTATCTATAGAAGAATCGACGATAAATTTATGGATCCTATGACTTTCAGAAAAGACTCGTTATTGGGCACACCTGGTCTTTTTAGGGCATTTAAAAAAGGAAATGTAGCATTGGCCAATGCTCCCGGAACCGGAGTGGCTGACGACAAAGCAGTTTATGCCTATGTTCCCAGAATCATTAAATACTATCTGGGAGAAGATCCGATTATAGAGAATGTACCTACTTATCTCTGTCGGGAAGAAAAAGACAAAAAATATGTATTGGAAAATATCGGAAATCTGGTGGTAAAAGAAACCAATGCAGCTGGTGGCTATGGAATGCTTATTGGTCCAAAAACCACAAAATCAGAACATGAAAAATTTAAAAAGCTAATAAGCAGCAACCCTAGCAACTACATAGCACAGCCAACCTTGTCCCTTTCTACAGTACCTACTATATCAAAATCCAAAATAGATGGCCGGCATGTGGATTTAAGACCTTATGTTTTGTATGGGGAGAAAGTAGAGGTAATTCCCGGAGCACTCACCAGGGTAGCTTTGAAAAAAGGGTCACTGGTGGTAAATTCCTCGCAGGGAGGTGGAAGCAAAGACACTTGGGTTTTATACAATTAAAATTTACTTATGTTAAGCACAGTAGCAGATTCATTATATTGGTTAGGGAGGTACCTGGAAAGAGTAGAAAATTATGCCCGCTTTATTGATGTAAATTTCAATTTATCGCTGGACCTACCTCCGGACGTGCAAGAGCAATGGATGCCATTGATAGCAACCACTGGTGATATTGAGTCATATCATAAAAAAAATAATAATTTTGATCGTCAAAATGCCATGTATTTTCTGGCCTTTGATGAGGAAAATTCAAATTCCATAATAAGTTGTATCAAAGCATCTCGTGAAATAGCCAGAACGGTAAGAGGCTCACTAAACAAAGAGATTTGGGAGAAGCTAAATGAGACATATTATTTTGTGTTGAAAGGAAAAAAACAAAAAATATGGACACGTGAAGATCCAAGAGAATTTTTTAAACAGGTAAAACTTGATATTCAGCTACTATATGGTATCTCAGAAGACTCTATCAGTCGCGGACAGGGGTGGTATTTTTCAAAACTGGGGCAATACATAGAAAGGGCGGATAAAACCTCCAGGATTTTGGATGTAAAATACCACTTGCTACTGCCATCATTAGATGATGTTGGCTCTCCAATAGACTACCTTCAATGGACAGCTTTGCTTAAGTCTGTCACCGGATTTGAGTTGTACTGTAGGGAATATGGCACTATAGAAATATCCGGAGTAGTAGAGTTTTTGACTTTAAACAAACAATTCCCGAGAAGTATTCTTTTTTCTCTAAAAGAAGCACAAAAATGCCTGTCCGTAGTATCGGGAACAACTGACGGGGGATATTCCAACAAGGCTGAAAAGGAGTTGGGGTCTCTGGTGTCAGATTTACAATATGCCGATGTTTCAGAAATCATCAAATCGGGCTTACATGAATACATTGACGGAATACAAATAAAATTAGTTCAAATTTCAGATGAAGTATATGACCACTTCTTTAAAATAAAACCTAATTTTATCGAACAAAAAACACAAGAACAATGACATACTGTTTGGGATTGAAAACCAGAGAAGGGATTATTGGTTTCGCCGATACGAGAATTACGACAGGTAACGATACTACTTCAGCAAAAAAAATTTTCTCTGTAAACAGAGACAGGCATTCTTTATTTATAATGACCTCCGGGCTCAGGTCAGTAAGGGATAAGGCCATTACCTATTTCAATGAAGTAATAGAAGAAAATGACGATAGTTTCGATAAATTATACAAAGCTGTCAATGCTTTTGCCGAACAGGTAAAACGTGTCGCTGGAGAGGACAAGGCATCTCTGGAGGAAGCAGGATTCTCTTTCAATTTGTACGCTATCGTTGGTGGACAATTGGAGCATGATCATGAACCTAAAATATACCTGCTCTATCCACAGGGCAATTGGATAGAAATAGTAGAAAGCACTCCGTATGTAATTATCGGTAATACCGGATATGGCAATCCTATTTTGAAGCGCTCCTTTACCATAGACAGTTCTCTGGATTTTGGAATGAAGTGTGCGTTCTTGTCTTTTGATGCAACGAGACTTTCAGCAAATGATGTGGACTATCCGATAGATACCATTACACTGAAAAATAATTCTTATCAGATGATAGAACACCGATATACCGAGAAAGATTTGGGGCATTTATCCGACTATTGGAATTCAAGAATTAAAGATGCTATAGAAAACATTCCTGCCCAGATATTGGGCAAGTCTTTCATAGAGGAAACTCAGCTTGTCAAATGATATTAAAAATTAACCATTCGACTAAATATACCTTTGAGCAGGATGTTTTTTTAGAACCTCATTACCTTACTTTCACCCCTGCTCACAGGCCATATTATGATTTGGTTAATTTTGATTTAAAGGTTCACCCCAAGCCATCAGGGTTGGTAGAGAGGCCCGGCTTAGAAAGCAACATATACCATCAAGCGTGGTTTAATGACATGACAAATTCTCTGAATATCGAAGTAAAACTTGAACTCAGATTGAAAAAATATAACCCGTTCGATTTTTTCGTAGATAGCCCGGTGGGTGATTCTAATAACAAAATCTACAGAGAATTTGAAAAGGAAGCACTCTCGTTTTACCTTCAAACATTGCCCTTATCAAAAGGACTGTCAGCATGGTCGAATGAAATAAGAGAGAGTGCCGGAGAAAACCTGATTACATACCTGTCTTTTCTGAACCAATCCATTCATTCCGACAACAAACACATTATCAGAATGGAATCGAATTTAATGGGTCCTGATGAGGTTTTTGATAAGAAAATGGGCTCTTGCCGTGACCTCTCCTGGATGATGATTCATATTTTACGTCATCGGGGTATTGCTGCCAGGTTCGTAAGTGGGTATTCTTACAACCCCGAACTGGAAGAGGGGCATGAACTGCATGCCTGGGTAGAAGCCTACCTGCCCGGAGGAGGCTGGATCGGATTGGATCCAAGTGCTGGTATTTTCACTACAGAAACCTACATTCCTGTTTCTGCAAGTTTTGACCCTGATATGACCAAGCCCGTAATTGGTGGCTTTAGAGGAAAAGCAAAAAGCTCCATGGAAACTGCCGTAGATATAGAATTGTTGGATAAATAACAGAAAACAGAATCAAATTAAGTAAGAACTTTAGCTATTCTCAATACCCCAAAATCAGGTTGACCAAAAACCTTCTTTCTTACATCATGGAATTATTGTTCCGATTTCTTTCACATTTTCAATACCAACTGAAATGTGACGGATAACACCCATTCTACCTGCGTAGGATGAGCAATATCTTGCTGTGTTTGAACACTTTTTGCTTCTGATACCCAAGAAATAGTGACAATAGAACCCCATTCAAGGGTTAAAGCAATGTCAAAGCAAAGACTCCTGAATATTCCATCAGAGTGCTCTAAAAGGGTGAATTAAGACTTTATAGATGATCTTTGTGCTTGCTTGTTGAAGCTATAAATTTAGGCAAATAAGAGAAAAACTTTTATATTTAGTAGTATTTAGTTAGGCAACAACTATGAAGAAAGTCGATTATTGGATTGCTTGGTCAATATTAGTAGCAGGTCTTTTAGTGACATTTACAGTAACAATTTATGTTAACTCTGAAATCCATCAAATAAATAAATCTAAATTCAAATTTGAATGTAAAGAAATTGTAAGCAAAATAGATTTACGACTACAAGTCAATGCCCAGCTACTTCGCAGTGGGGCAGCTTTCTTCGGTTCGTCTGATACAATTACACGTGAAGAGTGGAGAGATTTCACCGAGCAATCGCAGATAAGGCTGAACTTTCCTGGGGTTTTGGAAACAGGATTTTCCTTAAGAATTCCAAAAAATAATTTAAACGAGCATATCCGAAATATCAGGAGCGAGGGCTATCCAGATTACGTAGTTTGGCCAGAAAATAAACGAGAAACATATACGTCTATAATTTTCATTGAGCCATTCTCTAAGCAAAACATGGGGGTCTTTGGTTATGATATGATAACCGATTCGGTACATAGGGAAGCCATGGAGCGAGCTCGTGACCTGAATTTGGCAGCACTTTCAGGAAAAGTACTATTGACTCAGGACACTGAGGCAGATGTTCAAGCTGGCAATTTAATGTATGTTCCGGTTTACCAAAAAGGAGCAGAAATAAAAACCTTACAACAACGTCGTGCTGCATTGAAAGGCTGGGTCTATAGTCGCTATAGCATGAATGACATGTTCTCTGAGATTCTGTCCACATGGGAACTAGAGGACAATCCAAATACGTACTATTTAGATATTTATGATGGATTTAGTTATTCTCCTGAGTCAATATTATTTACATCTCATAAATCCGCAAAGCAAAAAGAATCGAAAATACATTTCTCTTTAAATATACCTATTGATTTTAATGGACATCAATGGATTCTTGCGTTTACTCAAAAAAAAGGAAATATTTTAATTGATCATGCAGGCTCATGGTTTGTACTTACAGGAGGGTGTATTATCAGTATATTGCTATTCTTTCTTACCCGATCATTTTCAGGCACAAAGTATCAGGCTTACCAAATAGCAGAACGTTTAACTGCTAAACTCCAGGAAAGTGAACGACTACTTAGAGAATCACAGAAAATTACCAAGTTAGGTAACTATTCCCTTGATATAAAAACTGGAACATGGGAAAGTTCAGAGGTTCTTGATGTCATATTAGGAGTAGATAAAAATTACCCTCATTCTATTGAAGGATGGAGTGCACTCGTTCACCCCGATTTCAAAGAAAAATTAATGAATGCTTTAAATGATGCAATATTAGAAAAACAGTTTTTAGATAATGAATATAAAATAATACGAAATAATGACAAAGAGGAGAGATGGATTCATGGTCTTGGAAAACTTGAATATGACAACAACAATAATCCAACAAGACTAATAGGAACAGTAAGTGATATTACAGAGCAAAAACTCAATGAGGAACGTCTGCACTTAAGTCATGAACAATACCGTAGTTTATTTGAAAACTCTCCTCTTGGAATATATCAAACGACCCCTGATGGAAAAATCATCAATGCGAATTCAACCTTATTGGAAATGCTTGAATTTAATTCTTTAAGTGAGCTTCAGGAAAGAAACTTGGAAAAGGAAGGCTATAGTGAGGATTCTGATATCATGCGAAGTGAATTTGTGGAAATGATTCATAAGGATGGATATGTAAAAGGATTGGAAGAAAGCTGGATCACACGAACCGGAAAAAGAATTCCTGTACGTGAAAATGCCAGGATTGTCAAAGGAATTGATGGTGA
This sequence comes from Reichenbachiella sp. MALMAid0571, assembly GCF_040151475.1. Classification (NCBI taxonomy): domain Bacteria; kingdom Pseudomonadati; phylum Bacteroidota; class Cytophagia; order Cytophagales; family Reichenbachiellaceae; genus Reichenbachiella; species Reichenbachiella sp. MALMAid0571. The sequence goes on from NZ_JBDKWG010000150.1 coordinate 73,974, forward strand.
AGTATTGTTTTATGAAGGTACTGTAGAAGACATTACCGACAGAAAAATGGCTGAGAGGGAAATTCAAAATATAACCAGTCGATTACAACTTGCCACCAGTACGGCTAATATTGGAATATGGGAAATGAATCCAATCACTAACAAAGTTATTTTGGATGAGGTAACGTGTAAACTATATGGAATTTCACCTAGAAAATTTGCAGGTACTTATGAGGCATGGGAAGGTTTACTTCATCCTGATGATTTGCCTAGGGTAAATGAAGAATTCCAAATGACCATACAACAACTACAGCAGGAGTTTCAAACTGAATATCGCATAATCTGGCCAGACAAATCCATTCACTATATTAAAGCCACAGGTTTTGTTGAACTTGATAATTCGGGAAAAGCCATTCGTGTGATAGGAACAAATATGGATATAACCGAACGCAAATTAGGAGAGCAGTCACTGAAAGAAAGTGAAAATCGTATGCGCACAATCTTTGAAACATCTCCAGTTCCTATGGTTATGACCAAAGTAAATAATGGGGTAGTTGTTATGGCTAACGATAGTCTTGGAAAACTATTTAATCTTACAGTATCTGAAGCCATAGGAAAAAAATCGCCAGATTTCTATCAAAATCAAGAGGATCGAAATGTTCTATTGAAAGCTGTTATGGAGAATGGTGCTGTCGATGATTTTGAAGTGGTATTGAAAAAGACCGATGGAAAACTATTCCACTGTTCAGTATCGCTCAAATTAATGGCTCTAGGTGATGAACAAATGCTAATCGCAGGGTTTCACGATATTACCGATCGGAAAAATGCTGAAAAAGAAATTTTATTCCATCAAAAAAACCTGGAAGAAATGGTTTCAAAGAGAACTCAGGAATTAACTCTTTCACAACAGAAACTACAGCAAAGCATTAAAGATATTTCGGATTACAAACTGGCTCTTGACGAATCAAGCATTGTTGCCGTAACGGATCTCAAAGGGACTATTACCCATGTGAATGATAATTTCTGCAAAATATCTCAATACAACAGAAAGGAACTTATCGGCAAACCTCATAAGATGGTTAATTCAGGGTTTCATCCAAAAGAATTTTTTGTGGATCTTTGGACAACAATTTCAGAAGGATTGGTTTGGAGAGGAGAAATCAACAATAAGGCCAAAGACGGTAACTCCTATTGGGTTGATTCTACGATTGTTCCATTTCTTGACCTAAATGGAAAGCCATACCAATATGTTTCAGTCACATTTGATGTTACCGCTAGAAAATCCATTGAAGCTGATCTGATCAAATCCAAAGAGGCAGCAGATGCTGCAAACCAAGCGAAGAGCGAGTTTCTAGCCAATATGAGTCATGAAATTCGTACTCCTATGAATGCTGTTATTGGGTTTTCAGAGCTTTTATCAACATCTATACAAGATGAAAAAAAACGCTCGCAAGTGGAATCAATACGTTCTAGTGGAAAAAATCTATTAAAGATTATCAACGATATTCTGGATCTTGCAAAAATTGAAGCCAATAAAATCGATATCACACCTGCACCAATCAACCTCATTCGATTGATGAGTGAAATGGAAAATATGTTTGCTCAAAAAGTAGAAGAAAAAGGAATTAACTTTTCAATAGTACACAAAGATGCAATCCCTAAAATACTGTTACTTGATGAAGTTCGCATTCGTCAGATATTATTTAACCTTATCGGCAATGCTGTTAAATTTACCGATCACGGGCAAATTACACTAAGCTTAAATGCCAAGAGAAAAAATAAAAAGAGTCAAAATGTCGATCTGACTATTCTGGTTACAGATACTGGAATAGGCATCCCCATTGATGAGCAAAAACTTGTTTTTGAACCTTTTAATCAACAGAAAGGACAAAGTGTCATGAAATATGGAGGAACTGGTCTTGGGTTGTCTATTACGAAAAAGCTACTACATCGTATGGGCGGAACTATCAGCCTACAAAGTAAAGTTGGTAAAGGCAGCACATTCAAAATATTCCTTCCCAACATTTCAGTGTCAGAGGATTACATCGATACTGAAGAAAAGGCATTCGATATAGATAAAATAAAATTTAAAGAAGCCAAAGTACTGATTGCCGACGATATAGATGAAAATCGTAAACTTATCGTTGATTTACTTGAAAAGTCACCTCTGACCATGTTAGAGGCTAAAAATGGAGAAGAAGCTTTTAACATGGCACAAGAATATTTACCTGATTTAATCCTCATGGACTTACGTATGCCGGTTATGGATGGTATGGAATCCGCAAAACAGTTAAAAACCAATTTACTTACAAAATCAATACCGATAATAATGCTTACCGCATCGATCGCAAAAACAATAACTAATGTTAATGACGTATTTGACGATTACTTATTTAAACCATTAGATATAACACTCTTATTTGATGTGTTGAAAAAACACCTTAAACATGAGGTATTAGAAAGTGATCACAGTACATCCAATATGGACAAGCCCCCATACATGCTTTCAGAAAAACAAAAGCAGAAACTTCCTGAATTTGTTAAATCCCTTGAATTAGAGTTTTTACCAAAGTATGAAAATGTCATTAAGAAACAAGTAATCAACGAAATTGAAGAGTTTGGCAAAGATTTACTCGCTATTTCATCAGAAATGGGTCTTCCAATACTAATTAGTTACAGCAATAAAATTGTAAGTTATGTGGATAGTTTTAATATAGAAAAACTTATACCAACTCTAAGGAAATTTCCTGAATTAGTGGAACAGCTAAAAGAGGAAATTAAAAGTATTGAATAAAGAAGAAGTTGTTTTTAAAATTGACAGAACTTGAATTAATCGACAATATGGAAATTAAAGAGAAAAAGAATTCTAAAATTCTAATTGTTGATGATCAACAAAAAAACATTCAAGTTCTGGGAAGTTTATTGCGGCAGAAAAATTACATCATTGGCGTTGCAATGAATGGTCAGCAAGCATTGAAAGCCCTTATAGAATCCGACGACTATGATCTTGTTTTATTAGATGTTAACATGCCGATTATGGATGGTTTTGAAACGTGCAAAGCAATCCGAGAACAAGACAACCTCAAGGAAATCCCAATTATTTTCTTAACTGCCCTGGTAGATACAGAAAATATAGTTAACGCTTTTAAAATTGGAGGTCAGGATTATCTGACTAAACCCTTTAATTCAAAGGAATTGCTTGCAAGAGTTAACACTCACCTTGAATTAAAACATAGTAGGGATAAGCTTAAGCAAGTGAATACATGGCTTGAAAATAAAGTAGCAGAAAGGACTCTCGAATTAAAAATTGCAAAGGACAAACTACTTCATCTGGATGCTGCAAAATCAGAATTCCTAAATATCATCAGTCACGAGATGAAAACACCTTTAAATGGGATCATTGGAATATTACCAACTTTAAATCGGTTTCAACTTCCTTCAGAAGTAAATGAAATGTTGGAAATTTTGAAGACCTCTGCAAAAAGGTTAGAGAATTTCTCATATAAAGCCTTAGATATTTCACTCTTCAATACCAAAGGAAAAAATACATTAAGCTTATGTTCAGTAAATCCCAATGAGCTAATTGTTTCTAATATAATTAAATATCAAGAGAATGCTGAACAGAAAAACATTACCATAACCCACGCAAGTGAACCCAATGTTACAATTTCATTACTTGATCCATCATTTATGAACAAATGTTTTTCTTACATTATTGATAATGCGTTGAAATTTGGAAATATAGACTCGCAGGTAACTATTCAAACAGCTATTCAAAATGAATCTTTTGTGGTCTCCATTGAGAATGAGGGCATACCATTTCCAGAAAATTTCAGTATTTCAAGCATTCAACCTTTTAATACTAAGACTCATGTAAATAAAAATCCGGGATTATCTCTTTTTTTATGTAAACAAATAATAGAGGCTCATAATGGACAAATTGAAATAATGAATACTCAAAAAGGAGCAATTGTAAAACTGATTCTTCCGAAAATAGACACGGTGTAATACTGTACTTTGATGAAAAAAATATTATTTTTTCACCTGTTGCCCAATAGCAATATCACAATGGTTTAATACTCCGAACCTTTGGGACGGAAACAACTTTGTTTACAAGGCTAACCCTATTGATTACATCGGGACTCTATCCCAAATAGCTTACTCTTCTGTAAATCATAGAATTGGTAAGGTAGAAATTTGGCCAAGAAGTCTTTGAAATACAAGTAGCGAATCAACTTGGCTTATGTCACCGATTTCTCTTTTTCAAGGTCAGTCATTCAACTAATCTTCGCTATGTTCCTTTTCTTTACCTCCTCCGACAAATCCCCGAAGAGCAGAAAACCTCCTTCAAACAACTCTGCATGAACTGCACCGTTAGAGTGGCTGGATCGGATTGGATCCAAGTGCTGGTATTTTCACTACAGAAACCTACATCCCTGTTTCTGCAAGTTTTGACCCTGATATGACCAAGCCCGTAATTGGTGGCTTCAGAGGAAAAGCAAAAAGCTCCATGGAAACTATAGTAGATATAGAATTGTGGGATAAATAACCAGAAAGAAAATTTAGATTAAACCATTCCATACCCTAAAAAATTCTATTGTGTAATTTGGGTTTAAATCCGTTTATCCTGATACTACTTTGAAGTTTGCCTCAGAAACTTCAGGTTTTCAGTTGGTTTTTTTGAATCACAAAACTAAGTCTGGTGTAGGTTTCCTTGAGGTCGTTTCCCACACTTAAGTTACTACTTATGCTCTTCACCAGCTCATCTACTATAGTTTTCTTGAAACCCAATTCAATTGCATAAGTTTTACAGATTTGCATTTCACGGTAATCAATATCATCGTCAACCATCATCATCCGTGTAAAATTATAAATGAATTCGAAGCGTTGCTCGTTTGTATCAGGCACTAAAAAAGGAATATTATCCTTTTCATCTTTAATTTTTTGAACCTCCTTTTTACTTATGTTGAAACCAGCAGCTATTTCATATAGCAAGTTCAATTCATCATCATGAATTTTTTCATCAGCCAATACAATTTCCCAAAGAGACTTAATGTGGCTTCTGGAAAGTTGCTTTCTTCTTTTTGCCTTTTTCGAAAATAAACTTAACATGTGAATATGAATTTAGTATCCAAATTTTATTGCATAACAACAAAAAAACCTGTGTTAAAGATATTAAATTTATACTGGTTTTATTTTATGGTTCAAAAAGCTTTTAATTCGGTCAACTGCTTTTATTATCATTTGCCATCTTGAGCTTTTTTATAATCGGGTATAATTTACGATACATTTCATTCAAATTGCTAACTGATCCAATATTTTTGGTTAGACTATCAATCAATTCATCAATAAAATTTCGTTGAAATCCCAGACGCAAGGCATAATCCTTACACATTTCTTTTTCCCGGTAATCAATGTCTCCGTCGATCATCATCATACATGTCAGGTCATAAATGAAATGAAATCGTTCTTCAACTGTTTCAGGTTTAATGAAAGGAATATCATCTTTATTGGCACTGATTTCATTTCTGTTTATGGTAATGGCATCTACTTCTTTTTTAGTCAGTTTATGATAGTTAGCCCTTTCGTACAGCATTTTTAGTTCATTTGCGTGCGTTCTGCCATCGGCCAGCAGTATCTCCCAAAGTGCATTTATATGGCTTCTGGCCATTTGTTTTTTCTTCTTGTCTTTATTAGAAAATAAGCTAAACATGAAATATTATTTTGTTTATTCTACTGTTGTTTAAAATTTTATTACCTCAAGAAAAAGGCAAAATAGAAACCTAAATGGCATCCACTAAATAAAGTTAGAGATTTTACACATTTAATACTAAAAACGTTAAATGATTTATTGAAAACTCCAACAACAGTACAGTAGTGGCTCAATAGTGATGGTTTTATTTTATTAGTATACAAAAATTTGCTTTGTGAAAATAAAACTTTAAATTTGCAACAGAAACGTATATAGATTTCGTGAATGAGGGGACAACAGTCCCCTATTTTTATGGTTAATTTTTAAGTTGGAAAAGGTAGTAGAAAATTTGAGGGCGCAGTTGGATGAAATTCTGGAAAGTGAAGAAACACTTTTTCTGGTAGATTTTATACATAAGGGTACCACTAGAGGAGGAAAACTTACCATTTTGCTTGATGGAGATGAGGGCATTTCGATAGACCAATGTGCAAGTATTAGTCGCAGGTTGTCTCGATACATGGATGAGAACATCGAACTCGATAATCCCTTGACCTTAGAAGTATCTTCAGCCGGATTGGATCATCCCATTTCTATGCTAAGGCAGTACCGAAAAAATGTGGGTAAAAACATTAAAACCACATTGAATGACGGAACTGAAATAGAAGGCAAATTATTGAATGCTACCAACGAAGAAATTGTAATTGAAGAACTCAAAGACAAAAAGAAAAAATTGACTGAAGAAAGAAGTATCAATTTCAAAAACATAAATAAAACCATTGTTCTAATTTCATTCAAATAATAAAAATGGAAAGTGCTGTATTAATTGAATCTTTAGCGGATTTTGCCAGAAGCAAAAATGTTGACAGGCCAACGATGATCAGAATACTCGAAGACGTATTCAGAACAATGATCCGAAGAAAATTTGAGACTGACGATAACTTTGATATTATCATCAATGCTGACAAAGGGGATTTGGAGATTTGGAGGTTTAGAGAAATAGTAGATGATAATTCTGAAGATATCTGGGATCACGATAAAATTGCTCTGAGTGAAGCAAGAAAAATTGAACCTGATTTTGAAATCGGAGAAGAAGTAGCAGAGGAAATTAAGCTCATGGACTTTGGTCGAAGGATGGTAATGACTGCTAGACAGACATTGATCCAAAAGATTAAAGATCTTGAAAAAGACATACTTTTTCAAAAATACAAAGATTTGGTGGGTGAGATTATCACTGGTGAAGTATATCAAATACTAAGCAGAGAAGTATTGCTTACAGATGCTGAAGGCAATGAATTGACGATTCCTAAGTCTGAGCAAATCAACAAAGATCGCTATAGAAAAGGGGATTCGGCTCGTGCCATTGTGGACAGGGTAGAAATAGTAAACGGAAATCCACGAATAATCCTTTCAAGAACATCCCCTGTTTTTCTTGAGCGATTGTTTGAAAGTGAAGTACCGGAAGTATATGACGGATTGATCACCATCAAAAAGGTAGTAAGGGAGCCGGGTGAAAGAGCTAAAGTAGCAGTGGAATCTTATGATGATAGAATTGACCCTGTAGGAGCATGTGTAGGAATGAAAGGCTCCCGGATTCATAGCATCGTACGAGAATTACAAAATGAAAACATCGACGTGATCAATTATACGGACAATATGGATTTGTACATTGCCCGTGCATTGAGCCCTGCCAAGATCAGTAGCGTAAAGATTGAGGAAGAAAGCAAACGTGTAGCTGTTTACCTAAAGCCTGATCAGGTTTCTCTGGCCATTGGTAAAGGTGGACAAAACATAAAGTTGGCAAGCAAATTGGTTGATTTAGAAATAGATGTATTCAGAGAGCTCGACGGACAGGAAGAGGAAGATGTAGCATTGACTGAGTTTTCTGATGAAATAGAAGATTGGGTAATTGATGAATTAAGGAAAATTGGTTTGGATACTGCAAAAAGTGTTCTCGCTCTTACAACCGAAGATCTTTTAAGAAGAACCGATCTGGAAGAGGAAACCATCGAAAGCCTGGTAAATGTATTGAAACAGGAATTTGAATAATTTTCCTATTAAAATAAAGGAATAGAAAAGGTAAGAATAATAAATTTAATATGGCAGAAGGTAAAATGATGCGTTTAGGGCAAGCCGCAAGAAAATTAAATGTGGGAAGTAGCACCATAATTGATTTTTTAGCAAATAAAGGCTATGCAATAGACAGCAATCCTAATACAAAAATTACTTCCGATCAATTTGATCTTTTGGCTCGGGAATATGCAGATTCAGCTCACGATAAAGAAGAAGCATCCAGCCTGACTATTGGCAATTCATCAACAGATAATGTTGTACTTACTTCTTCTGCCAACCAGGAAGAAAAAAAACCTGCAAAAGAAGAAAACATCTTTATTAAGGATAATACTGCCGATCTAAGTACTGCTGATGATAAACCAGCTACATCATCCGAAGAAAGAAAAATCGAAAGTCCTAAGCTACAAGGAATTAAGGTTGTTGGTAAAATTGATTTAGATAAAAAACCAAAAAGTGCTGTTGAAGAACCGGCTAAACCGGAAAAAACTGAACCCGATACAGAAGCGGTAGAAGACAAACCTGCTCAGAAAGAGAAAGCTGAAGAAACTGAAGTTAAGGAATCAACAAAAGAAAAGGTACAGGAAACTACTGAAGAGATAATATCGGAAACTACAACCACTGAAGAAGTAGTTGAAACTGAACTTGAAGAAGCTCCGGAAGAAAAACCCGAACCAAAAAGAGAAGATAAACCTGCATCTGCTCCAGTTAAAAACAAAGTGATAGAGGCTAAAGCCGATTCATTGAAGGGCCTTACTGTACTTGGAAAAATTGAATTGCCTACAAAATCCCCTAAACCGGATAAACCTGTAGCATCTTCTGATAAAAATAAAAACGAAAGTCAATCACGTCAAAAAAGGCCAAGGAAAAGAATAAGCAGTGCAAGAAAAGATGCCTCTCCTCAAAACCCAAGGCCTAATGCCGGTAATGGAGATAACAAAGGAAAGTTTTCAAAAGACAGAAAGCCAAGAGTAGTTAAGGAAGAGCTTACTGATAAAGAAATCCAGGATAAAATAAAAGCAACACTGGCCAAATTGAGCGGAGGTACTTCTCAGGGCTCTGGTGTAAGCAGGTCTAAATACAGAAGAGAGAAAAGATCTCAGGTTGCCGAAGCTCATGAAGAAAAAATGCTTCAAGAACAGGAAAACCTTAAAAACCTCAGGGTTACAGAATTTATCTCTGCAAATGACCTGGCGAGTTTGATGGATGTATCTGTCAATGAGGTCATTTCAACCTGTATGTCACTTGGTATGTTTGTTTCTATCAACCAGAGACTGGACGCTGAATCTATTACTGTTATCGCTGATGAATTTGGATTCAGCGTAGAATTTACAACGGAAGATGATGACACAGATATTCAGGAGGCTGAAGATACAGAAGAGCAAATGGAAGACCGTGCCCCTATTGTTACCATTATGGGACACGTCGATCACGGTAAAACATCATTACTTGATTACATAAGGGACTCCAGAGTAACTTCAGGTGAAGCCGGAGGTATTACCCAGCACATTGGTGCCTATGACGTACTAACTAATGACGGCAAAAAAATAGCCTTTTTGGATACTCCCGGTCACGAAGCATTTACAGCAATGAGGGCTCGTGGTGCTAAAATAACAGATATTGTTATTATAGTAGTAGCAGCAGATGATGACGTAATGCCCCAAACCAAAGAAGCAATAAATCATGCCCAGGTCGCTGGTGTGCCTATAGTGATTGCTATCAATAAAGTTGATAAACCGAATGCAAACCCGGATAAGGTTCGTGAGTCATTGTCAGCCATAAATATTTTGGTGGAAGAATGGGGAGGAAAATATCAGTGTCAGGAGATTTCTGCAAAAACCGGTCAGGGAATAGATGAACTTTTGGAAAAAGTATTGCTCGAAGCAGAATTGCTCGAACTTAAAGCCAACCCTAATAAAAAAGCAGTTGGATCTGTAGTAGAAGCCACTTTGGACAAAGGCCGGGGATATGTAACCACACTTATGGTTCAAGCCGGAACAATAAAAGTGGGAGATATCGTACTGGCAGGCTCTTTCTTTGGAAAAGTCAAGGCAATGTTTGACCACTTAGGTCATAACCTGAAATCTGTAGGGCCATCTACACCTGTACAGATGCTTGGTCTTGACGGAGCTCCTCAGGCGGGAGACAAATTCAACGTGATGGAATCTGACAAGGAAGCCAGAGAAGTTGCCAACAAGAGAGAACAAATCCAAAGAGAGCAAAGCATCCGAACCAAAAAACATATTACCCTGGATGAAATCGGCAGACGTCTTGCCATTGGCTCATTTAAAGAACTTAACATCATAGTAAAAGGTGATGTGGATGGTTCCGTTGAAGCACTTTCAGATTCATTGTTAAAATTATCTACAAGTGAAGTTCAGGTAAACATCATCCATAAAGGAGTAGGACAGATATCAGAATCCGATGTGTTATTGGCTTCTGCATCCGATGCGATCATTGTGGGATTTCAGGTAAGGCCATCAGGCAGTGCTAAAAAAATAGCAGAGAAAGACGAAATTGAAATCAGACTTTACTCAATCATCTACGATGCAATCAATGAAGTGAAAGATGCAATGGAAGGCCTTCTTGCTCCTACAGTAGAAGAAGTAATTACCGGAAACATAGAAATACGCGAGATATTCAAAATATCGAAAGTGGGTACCGTAGCAGGATGTTTTGTGATAGATGGCTATGTGAAGCGTGTAAACAACATCAGGTTGATACGTGATGGTATTGTAACTTATGAAGGCCAGATTGGTCAGTTGAAACGATTCAAAGAAGATGTGCAGGAAGTGAAGCATGGTTATGAATGCGGTATCAGCATTAAAGGATTTAACGACATCAAGGTAGGAGATGTCATTGAAGGGTTTGAACAAAGAGAAGTAAAACGTAAGCTCTAAAAAGCAATCTATGGAAGTGCTTCTATGGTTTACTTCCTTTCTGATTTATTTCTGTCTGTTCTGCCTCCTTTTGGGTCTGTACAAACCCTGGATGGCTTTGTGGTGGATGGAAAAACAAAATAGAATCAGGGTTTTAAAATACTATGGCATTCCACTGATTGGATGTTTTTTTCTAAGGTATTTTTTAACTTTTTATTTTTAAGAGAATTGCAAACATTTATCTTTGCAGCACTATAAAATGGCCTTGTAGCTCAACTGAATAGAGCACCTGATTACGGCTCAGGAGGTTTCAGGTTTGAATCCTGACAAGGTCACTAACTATCAGCCACTTACATAAGTTTTGTAAGTGGCTTTTTTTATTTAAAGTGAAAACCGTTAGTGAGTCAGAGGAGCTCTTACTATTCTCCCAATCACCGCAATTGTACTTTGTTGGGTTCAATGAACCTAAACAAATGTGAATATGTCTTACCAGATTTTGTATTTGGATGAGTCCTGAGTCGAATTTGACCAGCAGGGGCAATTCCACCTTCTTTTTGAAAGTACAATCCCCTTTTTGCTATTTCGTTTGAAATTTCTTCCAATGTTGCTTCTCTATTTTCTTTCGATAACAGAATTACAGCAATGGCTTCATGAAGTAAAAGGAGATTCTTCATAGATTCTTCATAATATCTTTCCATGGAGCCGAGCTTGGATCAAATATTTGTTCTGGGATTACAAACCATGTTGGATAACCTCTTGAAGTAGGATTTCCTTTACAAATGGTTTTTTCATCAACTTTACTTTGATTATCCCATTCTGCATGGGATACATTCCAACGTATGGCAAGAGTTTCTTTTCCTCCCCAAGTAATTCGAGCAAGTGAAAACCCTGTATCACCTGCATTATCGCCGTTACCTCCATCATAAATTATTTTAGGAGTTCCACTAATCTGTGATTTAGGGGATTTAACATCTTTTGGGTCAACATACTTCATATTATTAGTTTTTAAATTTTTTCCATTTCCCTGATTACCTTCATTGTTTCTACACTCACGGTGCAGACTCTTTTGAGCAAGTCGATGACATGCTCTTTGTAGTCGGCAAAGCGGTAGGTGTTGAACTTCTCGGCAATGGTTTTGTCTTTTGGTTTCTTTTCCTTGTACTGGTCAAGTATCCACTCTAATGCACTGCGATTGCCTAGCTTATATTCCCAGGCTTCTGAAGGGATGCCGTGCAGGCTGGTTAGCTCATCCAGATAGATAATACCCTCCTCTTTATCCGCTTTGAGTTTCACCTTGAGTTTACCCTTGACAGCAAACATAGGATCGACTGTACCGTCCTTAAATAACCGCTCCTGATCAGCTCCTTTGACTTTCAATTCCAGGTCTTTTCTGTCCACCTCAAAAGGCTCAACCTCCTCATAGCCGATGTGCAAATCCATCAATGCTTTGCCCCACTTTGCCCACTGATGAAAGTCTTCATAAAAAGGCAATCGTGGAAACTCACGCTTTAGGTTTTGTTCATACTTCTTGCGGTAGGCTGGATTGTGTAGGACTCCATAGGTGTAATAAAAAATGTCATCCTTGGTAATCTTTTTGTCTGAATAATGATTCTGAAACTGCTCCAATCCCCATTCTGAAATATTATTATGTTCATTATCAACTCTGTCAAGTATCTTTAATGGAATAGCCTGCACTCCTGCAGGTAAGGCATTCAAGTCAACGCAAAAACTGGACGAATAAGTATGAAAAGGTTTTGTTGATCCCAATCCAGGTATACAAATGTATTTGTTGTTACTTACTTTTCTTGTCCAATCAATCCAACTATAAGTATATGAATTCAGGTCATTGTCCAGATAAAGAAATGACCTGATATAAGGTCTAAGAATGCTATGAACAATTGGACTGGTTTTGAAATTTATTTCAACATTATGATCGAGTCTACGCTTTAGTTCCCTAGGAGTCTGTCGGACTTTCAATAATCAGGAGAGTAAAAAATTCAATTTTCAGAACCTAAAATTAGATTTTGATCGTCCCTTTTTCGAATACGGTTTTGGTTTTGGTTTTTTTTCCTGTTTTTGCGCTAAACCGGACTGAAGTCATCTCTTTTTAAGTGGCTTTCAGGTTAAACATTCGTTTCAAATTGTAAGAAAGACACACCAATCCCCATTCATTGTCTATGTTGTCTTTTCCTCTTAAGGAAAACCTCCTAAAGCCTAATACTTCTTTTATTATTCCAAAAACAGGTTCTACTGTATGTTTCCTCTTTCGATAGATCTCTTTTTGCTTATCATTTATTGGGTTTAGAAGTTGTTCAATATAGCTATTGTGTTTTTCCTTGGATTTGACAATTATTGGAGTGATGTTTTCAGGACAATTCTCGATGTTGTGTTCAGAATAATAGCCTGTATCGGCAACCGCAGAGGTGATTTGAGGTTTTAATTCGTCGGGAACAGATTCAATGGCAGGCAAGAATTCTTGCTTGTCGTTGTGATGGGCATTGGCATAATTGCCAACAATCAACATATCACCATTTACCGCTATTTGTGCATTGTAACATTGATCAAACCCCTTACTTGTCTTCATTATCCGAGATTCTGGATCAGTGAAATTATATTGATCCTTATCTTTTGGTGCTATGGAGGGCTCTTTTGGTGCTTTGCCCGGTGGCTTCTTACCCGTTTCTTTTTCATGTTTCTTACGGGCTTCTTGCTTTTTGTCAAATTCCGCTTTCTCTTCTTGATATGCTTGTTTGCGACGTTGTTCGATAACCTTTTTGGCTGTATTGATTTTAACGAGGCGGTCTTTTCTCCTTTTTATTTCATCAGGTATATCAATTGTGGTTTTATCATCCTTTTCATCTTGCTCTTGACCAAGGGTAATCAATTGTTCGATTTCACAGTCTAATTGCTTCTCCAATTGCTGCATCCTTTTATAACTCATCGCTTTATGTTTAGAAGCGTTTGCTTGTACTTTTGTGCCGTCAATGAAGATATTGCCCAACTTGATGAGCCCAAGCTCATTGCCTATCAAAAGGATGTCCTTAAACCATCCTTTGAGTTGGGGAAGAAATTTTTTACGGAAACTGGCAATTGTGTCATGATCGGGGTGATGATTTCCTGCAATGAAGCGAAAAGCAACAGAATCGTAGGTCGATGTTTCTATTTTCCGGGAACTAAAGACACCTGTCGAATAGCCATAAAAAATAAGAGAGAGTAGTAATTTAGGGTCGTAAGGGGTGCTTCCTTTGCCAGAATAGGTTGAATAAACTTGACGTAAATCCATTTTACTTACTATGTCAACTACAAATCTTGCCAAGTGATCTTCAGGTAGCCAATCGTTAAGGTCATGTGGCATAAAAGAAACTTGTTCTCTATCCGCTCCAATAAATGATATCATGCCCCAAGATATAAATAATTGGGTGGTTTATTAAGTCCGACAGACTCCTAGCATAATTTTTTCAACAGAGTAATGACAATGGTGTATTTACTGGTTTGTTGTGATGAGGTTTACTTTGGAAAATCACTTAGAAAAGATCCCAACTAATATGTTTGTTTGTTATAAATTATAACTATGCTCAACTGGTTTAAAAAGAAAAGAGTACAATTGCCGAACAGGACTCTTGATGAAATAAAAATAGTTTGTAATATTTTGTTTATCGATGACAGAAAGTTTCCTGTAGTAGATATTTTAAATGATGCAGGCTGGACTAACACTAGAAGTGTAAAGGATTTAGATTCATTAGATCAAAAAGAAATTAGAGAAGCACACATTATATTCTCAGATATTCAAGGAGTCGGTAAAAAACTAAAATTTAGTGAAGAAGGTTTAGGACTGGCTGAAGCTATAAAGCAAAAATACCCTACAAAAAAATTAATAGTTTATTCTGCAGAGGAGCAAGGTAAAATAGAGACTTTTCATCCAGCATTTGAACTTGCAGATAATAGGCTTAACAAAAATTCAGATCCTTATCAATTTCAAATCCTCGTTGAAAAATATGCAAAAGAATCCTTTTCATTTAATGAATGTATTGAGCGAATACAAAAACAAATTCAAAGGGAAACAGGATATTCAGTGGAGTTTGACGAAGTTGTAAAGAGCTTAGTGAAAATCCAAGGAAGCAAGAATTTTTCTAACACCAACGTTGCAAGAATTTTCAACCTCCAAAATGCAGCAGCAATAGCCAATATTGTTCAACTATTTATTACAGGTACTACCAAGCCATGAATTATTTGATTCGCACAAAAAAAGGCAAAGTACTTTCAACCGATTTGCCAAATGAATTAATAGATGATGCTGTAAACTGTGATAAAGAATTTGAAGCTGTTTTATGTACAGTACAAGGAATAAAAAAACGCCAAGGTATAATTGATAGTGATAATCTGATTCTGTATTTATGCTGTTTTGATCCAAACAAGACGAACAAAATATTTAAGCATCAAATCCAAGCATCAAAGGGTTTTCTAAAAGCATATCAAGACTCTTATAGAACAATGTCTGAGGAAGAGAGAAAGAAAACAAGAAGGCTTAAACACAATCTCTCAACTTATACAACCAAAATTCATCAGGAATTATTTAAGCTACTTCCACAGGAGAAAGTTTCAGGGGGACGTAGCAATCAACGAGAGGTGGTTAAATCAATATTAGAAAAGAACCCTGATCATGCAGTTACGACCCTCTTGAGAATTCTAAAAAATGCTAATCTCATCAAATCTGAATTTGACGTGTATGATATCATGCATACACCCAATCCATACATAGATTTACAAAAGCACTCAATTCATAAGGTAATTACTCTTTCACTATCTTCCTTTTGGCTTGATTTTATTGATAAAGGAATTTCAGTAAACATGGACAAATGTGTTGGCATGATGAACTTTGATTATAAATCAATGTCTTCCATTTTATGTCACATTTTTGATAATGCAACTAAATATGTTGCAGCAGATTCTGAATTTATAATCACGGTGATTGATGATTCGGATTATCAGGATATAATTTTTGACATGATTAGCTTAAGGGTTCAAAAGGATGAATTGAATAAGATTTTTGAAGACGGATTCTCAAGCGATTACTCTGAAAGGTTGGGCTATGCAGGAGCTGGTGTTGGAATGAACGTGATTAAAAAACTTTCAGAATTAAATGGTTTTAGACTGAAATTTGAAAACAATATAGATCCATCAAAATCAATTATGAAAATGAAAATACCATTCGATCACAACAAACTTACAATTGGAATACCCAAATAATTTAAATTTGCAAATGACATGAAGGCATGCTTAAACTACCAATTTAAAACCGTTCTTCCCTAGTCCATATTTCCCTCTCTATAGCCGTGATTTGAAGCCGTAACTCCACTAGTCTTAGGGTCTCCCTAAGACGAAACGAAAAGCATTTTGAAGTTGTAGATTGGTTAACGTTTTTAAGATCGAATTATGAATTCGAAAAAATAACAAAACGATTGTCATGAAAATACTAGTTGATTATAAAGAGATTGAATCAGGTTTTGAACAACTAAAAATTGATTCCGCAAAGTATTTGTCGGATTATGTGTTAAGGCTTCAATTTAATGATGGTACAGAAAGGCTGGTAGATTTCAAACCATTCTTGTCTAAATCTTTGCACCCATCAATCAAAAAATACCTTGATGAGAGTCAGTTTTCTAAGTTTAGTCTGACTGATGGGAATTTAAATTGGAATGATCACGAATTGATTTTTCCCATTTGTGAATTGCATAATGGGAAGATTGAAGTCTAATCCACAAATAGTGAGTTGATTGCCACTATCCTCCACAAGAGTCAAATTGAGACACTTCACTGCGCTCAGTGTGACAAGGCAACAGATTAAGAGATGATCTTGCTTCAGTTGTAAAAGCAGGTATTAAGCTCTAAACTTCTCCTTGTCATCCCGACTTTGGAGGCCATGTCTAACCGACAGGTAGAAATCTTTCTTGCTTATTGCAGTTCGAAAAGGAAGATTTCTCCTTCGTCGAAATGATAAAGGGGTTTAAATTGACTACAATGGTTCTCCCCAAAACCAAATGAAAACCACCACTGATTTCAATTTCCGTCCAATATTTAAATTCAAAAAGATCAAATTTAAAATTTCTTCTAAATTGAATCAGTAATTTGCAGCTATAAAAATTCTGATCATAGAAGATGAAAAAGAACTGACAAAGGATATTACTCAATCCTAAAAAATGAGAATTACCTCTGTGAGTTGGCGGCTGACAATCAGGAGGCCATGGAAAAGATCTATGACTATGAATATGACTGCATCCTGTTGGATTTGATACTTGCGGGAGGAGATCGCCTCAGTATTTTGACTGAACTAAAAAAGCAAAACAAGCAGGATGGTGTGATCATCATTTCTGCCAAAAACTCATTGAAAAACAAGGTGGCGGGGCTGAAGCCGGGAGCGGACGATTAACTCGCCAAGCCATTTCATCAGGCAGAACTTTCCGCTCGTATCCATTTCCTGATCCGGCGCAAGCAGTTTGTTAGCCACAACATTATCACACAAAATGAACTGACTATTGATATATTATTTCTATATTGGAAAACGACATGAAGTATCTATTACCTATTATATCGCTCTTAGCTTTCGCTCAAAATGGTTATGCTCAAAGCTTCACCATAGAATCTACTGCTTACGACTGGGAAAAGATCGATACGAAAAGCATGGCTTCCGGAGAAATCAAAACCCTGTTTGAAGGCAACTCCGATGGGTTTGAATACCTTCATATTTTTATAGCCGGTATTAATGGAGGAGATTCATTTGAGTTTCCTGATAATTCTGATACTCTGGAGAGGCTGGTAATCATGAAATCGGGAAATGTAACCCAGACATTAGCTCAACAAAACAAGCAATTGGGTAAAGGTAGTGTTACGCTTGTGATGCCCGGTGACTTACTCCAAATCCAAAATGCGGGAATTGAAGAGGCGACCTTTTATGTGGTAATGTGGCGGGCTAAAAATATTTCACAAACCAATGAAGGGGTCAATTCTTTTATGATTGAATGGAATGACCTTGCTTTTGAAGAGACAGAAAAAGGCGGTCGTAGAAAAGTAACCCGAAAACCAACGGTGATGCTGGATGAGTTTGAAATGCATGTCACTACGCTCAATGAAGGCATGAGGAGCCATCCTCCGCATACCCACCTAGATGAAGAAATTATCCTTGTGTGTTATGGTGAAGTAGAGGAATTGATAGATGGAAAGCCTTATGAAGTAGGAGAGGGTTCTTTGATTTTTCTCAGATCAATGGTGCCTCACGGCATTCGAAACATCGGTAAAGGGTCTTGTGAGTATTATGCTTTTCGGTGGATACCTAAAAAACCTTAAACTTTATTCACAGATTTTCTTTGTGAAGCACCAAAATACTAGGGCAAACACATTTAAAAACAAAAACCTCCTTACCGTACCAGTTACTGTATCCATTGAAATTACAGTTAATTCTAACAGACCCCAGAACAACTTGCCTGACGGCAGTCAGGAGTCTGGGGATAGTAAAAATTTATAAATGCGTTTGCCCTGACCAAAATACTTTCCTAAGCTGTAAAATACAGATTCTATTCAGATTGTGTCATAAGCTTGCGTCCAAATTAATAACCGGGACGGGCTGAGAGAAGAGGCCGTCAAATATATTTATGGACAACATTTCAATCATTCTTATTGGTATTTTCTTTGCCACTATTATTTCAATTGCATTCGAACATTCTTTAGGTGTAAATAAAAGTTGGATAGCCCTGCTGGCCGGTACGTTGATGTGGATGATAGTTTCCTTCGGTTCTGATCCTAAAATCATGCATCATGCACTTCAGGAAGGTTCGGCAGAGATATTTGAGTTGATTATTTTCCTGATGGGAGCTATGACCATTGTGGAGATGATGGGGCATTATCGGTTTTTTACCTGGATCGAAAGTAAATTGTTTGAGTTAAATATATCCAATACGATTCTTTTTTGGATTTTAGGAGCTATTACATTCTTTTGCTCAGCACTGCTGGATAACCTTACCACCACTTTGGTTATGCTACAAGTAGGTAGGCAGCTTTATCTGAAAAAGGAGAATTTCAATATCTATGCAATCAATGTGGTGATTGCTGCCAATGCAGGCGGAGCTATGTCTCCGGTAGGTGATGTGACTACTATTATGATGTGGTTGGCACATAAATTTACAGCCTGGCAAATTTTAGCTTATGGTTTCCTTCCTTCCCTAATAGCTTGGGCAATACCTCAGTTTATCCTGACAAGACAGATTATAAAAGAGGATCGTAAGGGGAGAATGTCGAAGGAAGTATTGCCCTTGCAGTGGAGTATAATATTACTGGGATTTATGACTTTTGGATTTGCTGTTTTGGTGAATCTGCTCGATTTACCTCCCTTTTTTGGAATCCTTTTTGGACTGGGAGTGGCTGCTATTGTAATTGACTTTCGCCTTAAACATGGTAAACTTAAAAAGAAGGAAAACAGAATAGTCAATGTGATCAAATCCATTGATATGGCAACTATTACTTTTTTTATAGGAATACTCTTAGCAGTAAATGCGCTCAATTTTTATGGTATTCTGGATCAGTTTGCCCACCTGCTTTTTGGAGAATCTCCCGGTAGCAAAGAGACTGTCATTGTCATGGGACACAGCATTCTGGGAGTAGTTTCTTCTGTGGTTGATAATGTGCCTCTTACTGCAGCGGTTATTGACATGTTACCCGATGGGGTTCATTTCCAATATTGGGTGTTGCTGGCGATTACAGCCGGAACGGGAGGTAGTATTCTGGTAATCGGATCGGCTGCAGGTGTAGCTGCTATGGGTCAGGTATCCGAGCTTTCTATTACGTACTATTTGAAAAAAGGCACATTGCCGGCCGCTCTTGGTTACCTTGCGGCAATAGGAATGTGGATGCTTCAAAAGTACCTTATGGGAGTATAATTAATAAGTCAATTGATTACTTCAAGCTTTGACCTTTCTTTCTATTTCATGCAAGTTTTCTAGTTTCTTATTTCGTAGAAATCCGTTGATGTCTTCGAAGTGTTCTTTTACCCTTTGGTTGCCAAATTCAAATACTTTGTTGGCCAATCCATCGAGGAAGTCCCTGTCGTGAGAAACGAGAATTAAAGTGCCTTCAAAAGCTTTTAATGCGTCTTTCAGGATGTCTTTCGTTTTGATGTCCAGATGGTTGGTAGGTTCATCAAGTATCAGGAGGTTCACAGGTTGCAGTAGCAATTTGATCATTGCCAGTCTGGTACGTTCTCCACCTGAAAGTACTTTTACTTTTTTGTCAATCGAATCGCCACTGAACATAAAGGCACCCAGCAGGTCTTTGATTCTACTTCGGATATCTCCTTTGGCTATTTCATCAATGGTCTCGAATACAGACAGTTTTTCATCCAATAAGGCTGCCTGGTTCTGTGCGAAGTAACCGATAGAGCTATTGTGTCCGATTTGCAAGCTGCCATCATGGTCAATCTCACCCATGATGGCTTTGACCATAGTGGATTTACCCTCTCCATTTTTCCCAACAAAAGCAACTTTTTCACCACGGGCAATGGTCAGTGATACATCTTTAAAAACAGTGTGGTCACCATACTTTTTTCCCAATCCTTCTGTAATAACAGGATAATTGCCGGAACGGGGTGCAGGAGGAAACTTTAGATTGAGTGCAGAAGTATCCACCTCGTCCACTTCTACGATTTCCATCTTCTCCAGCATTTTTACTCGGGATTGAACCTGAAGCGTCTTCGAGTAAGTACCCTTAAATCTATCTATAAACTGTTGAATATCTGCTATTTGTTTGGCTTGATCATCAAATTGCTTTTGTTGTTGTTCCCGTCTTTCCTTCCGTAATTCCAGGTAGTGTGAATAGTTGGTTTTGTAATCGTAAATTCTACCTCCGGTCAATTCTATGGTGCGGTTGGTCAGGTTGTCAACGAAAGCCTTGTCGTGACTGATCACCATTACAGCCTTAGCACTGGTTTTCAAAAAGTCCTCAAGCCATTGGACAGATTCTATATCCAAGTGATTGGTTGGTTCATCCAGTAGGATCAAATCCGGTTTTTGAAGCAGTATTTTGGCAAGCTCTATGCGCATGCGCCATCCGCCGCTGAATTCACTCGCTGGACGAGTGAAATCTGACCTTAAAAAACCCAGTCCCAACAATGTTAGTTCCACTTCAGCATCCACATTCACTTCCTCTATGCTGTAGTATTTTTCGCTTAGGTCTGATACTTGTTCGATTATTTTGCTGTATGCATCTGATTCATAGTCAGTACGTGTTTCCAATTGGAGCGAAAGTTCATCCAATTGCTTCTTCATTTCCAGTATTTTCGAAAATGCCTTGGAAGTTTCCTCAAAAACGGTACAATCGTCTTTTATCAACAGGTGTTGTGGTAAATAGGCAATAACAGCATCTTTTGGTGCTGAAATCTTACCAAAAGTAGGCTTGTCTTTTCCTGCGATTATTTTCAACAAGGTAGATTTTCCTGCACCATTTTTGCCCATTAGGGCTATACGGTCATCATTGTTGATGTTGAAATTTATATTGTTAAAAAGGGTAGTGCCACTGAATTCAACCCCAACTGCGTCAACTGAAATCATATTGTATCAAAATTTGACGCAAAATTATACATTCCAATTTCTAAAGGGTGTACGTTTTCCAAACTTCGTTCTATAAATTAATATCTTGATCTAAGTGTCTGAGCCCAAGGTTGGAGAAGGGATGCACAGAACTATAATTGTCACAACAACTTTACAATAAAAAAAATGTTATGAACTTTTCTAAGAATTTATGTTATTATTGATGGAAAATGTGTATTTTGATGTTTCCTTGTACGATTTATTTGAAGGGGGTACTAAATCAAATAATTTGAAAGGAAGTGAAAACTATCTTAACCCGATAAAAAATAATAAGACCATGAACAAACAGTCTTTAACTTCATTTTGCTGTTCTGTGGTCTTTTTTCTTTGTTTGATTGTTTTCATTGGCTGGCAATTTGATATACCGTTCCTTACCAACATACTTCCCGGTTCGCCGGCAACTACTCCACTAACTGCGTTTTTGTTGGTTCTGATTTCTGTTTCCCTTTTGTTATCTACTCCATCAATTTCCGCTTTATGGCTAAAAAGGTTAGGGATGGTAATCTGCGTAACCGTAGGTCTATTTTCTCTTTGGCTTCTAATTAAATACTTGTTGGGTTTTTCACCTGATATAGAGTCGGTTTTTTATGAAGATGCTATGAAATTACGTTATCCGGTATTTCAAGGGCGTCCGTCTCTGCGAACACTGATTTCTGCGTTGTTGATTTCATCTACTATTGGTTTGTCCTTTTTTTACAAAAAAAAGCAAAGGGTTGTTCATGTTTTGGCATTAGTAAGCTGGATCATTCCCTGGCTGACCCTTTTTGGTTATGCCAGTTTAAACAATCCATTTTACGAATTTCCCAATGCATCCCAGGTAGGGATGTCTCCAATAACTGCTATTTGTTTTTTGTTACTTACTATAGGTGTTTTTGGGCTAGATCCGAAGCATGGAATCATTAATTTTTTGAAATCCAGTCCATTAGGAAATCGCGTCGTGCGCATACTTTTACCTATTTCAGTATTTGCTCCTTTGGTATTTAGCTGGTTAGTCCTTTATGCCAATAACAGAGGGTTCTTTGAGAATATTTCAGTTATATCAGTAGATTGGGCATTTACCAGTTTAATTTTCATTGGTATGGTACTTTTGGCTGGCTACTTTATAACAGATCGTGATGCAAAATTGAAAGAGTCTGAAAATCAGTATCATAGATTAGTGGAAGACGTTCAGGACTATTCAATTATTATGTTAGATATCACAGGAAAGGTGGTGTCCTGGAACAAGGGAGCAGAGAGCATAAAAGGTTATAAAGAAAGCGAAATAATAGGTCAGCATTTCTCGGTTTTCTATACTGAAGAAGACAAACAAGCCAATCGGCCAGATAGTTTACTAAATGAAGCACTTAGAAATGTACGAGTGGAAGATGAAGGCTGGAGATTAAGAAAAAACGGTAATCCTTTCTGGGCCAATGTAGTTATTACGGCTATTTTTGACCAAAACAAAAAACATGTCGGTTTTTCGAAAGTGACTCGGGATCAGACTTTGAAAAAGAGTTTTCAAGAGAAAATAGAAGTATCTGAAAGGCATTTTAGGCAGTTTCTGGAATCAGCTCCGGATGCAATGATTATTGCCAATGCAGAAGGAAAAATTGTATATTCCAATCTGCAGGCTCATAAATTATTTGGTTATTCTAAAGAAGAATTTTTGGTCAATAATGTGGAAGAACTGATGCCGGGAAACTTCAGGAGTAACCATCAAAAACATAGAAGTGAATACATGATCTCACCAAAAGTACGTATGATGGGTACTGGCATGGAATTAAAAGGGTTGAAAAAAGATGGTACCGAGTTTCCTATTGAGATTGCGTTAAGTCCTATTATGACCGAGGAAGGGCTACTTGTATCTGCTGCAATTCGGGATATAACAGTAGCAAAAAGAGCCCATGAAGAAATAGAACTTCTCAATAGCACTCTTGAGAAGAGGGCAGAAGAAATACTGGCCAGCAATAAAGAGCTTGAGGCATTTAGCTATTCTGTTTCTCACGATCTGAGAGCTCCTTTGCGAGCTATTGCTGGTTTTAGCAACAAGTTGCTCAGAAAACATTCTGACAATCTGGATGATGAGGGAAAACGGGTAGTAGATGTTATACTTAAAAATACTTATAGAATGGGGCAATTAATTGATGACATATTGATGTTTTCAAGGTTGAATCGAACGAATATCTCTTTTACCCCACTTGATCTCCAATTATTGTTTAAGGAAGCTTATCAAAATCTTATTCAAGCAGAGAACAGCAAAAGAGATATTGAGTTTAATGTGAGTACATTGCCTCTCATAAAAGGAGACAGATCTACTATGATGCAGGCAATTACCAACCTGGTATCAAATGCCCTTAAATATACCAGGCCTAGACAAAAGACTGTTATTAATATAGGTTATTTGGAAAAGGAAGGTGAAATCACTATTTTTATAAAGGATAATGGAGTGGGGTTTGACGACCGGCACATAGACAAACTCTTTGGAGTTTTTCAGAGGCTTCATAATGATGATGAGTTTGAAGGCACAGGAGTTGGACTGGCAATAGTTCAGCGTGTGCTCCATAGGCATCTCGGTAAAATATGGGCAGAAGGCAAAATTGATCAGGGAGCAACATTCTATTTTCAAATACCAACAATTTAACTTGCTTATTTATGGAAGCCCAACAATACATTGAAGTATTACTTATTGAAGACAGGTTCGAAGATGCTGAACTGGCGATAGATTCCTTACGGGAAGGAGGATTAATTAACCAGATCAAATTACTAAAAGATGGACAAGAAGCATTAGATTATTTATTCGCAGAAGGGAGTTATGAAGATGTTTCTCCTGGACTACCTAAGCTTATCTTTTTGGACTTAAAATTACCCAAAGTAAGTGGGATGGAGGTTCTTAAGAGACTTAAAACGTCTGAGAAGCATAAGCACGTACCGGTTGTGGTATTGACTTCATCGAAAGAGGATATTGATATAGAAAAGGCTTATGACTTGGGTGCCAACAGCTATATTGTAAAGCCGGTTGATTTTGATAATTTTTCAAATGCCGTGCGGCAGGTTGGGTTATATTGGGTTGTATTGAATACGTCACCTAACAGTTGAATTGCTATGACTGATGAGGTTTTTGACCTATATAAAACCATTAAAGTTCTTATTCTTGAAGACCTTCCTGAAGATGCCGAACTTATGAAAAGCGAATTAGAAAACGAGGGTTTCATAGTAGATTCTAGAGTGGTTAGTGATGCCGTAGCATTCGAAAGTACCCTGGAACACTTTAAGCCTGAAGTTATCCTTGCAGATTATAAATTACCAAAGACTTCCGGTCTGGAAGCTTTGATGATTGCCCAAAGAAAGGCTCCTGATGTACCATTTGTTTTTGTGACGGGAACTATTGGAGAGGAAATAGCAGCTGAAACCATTTTAAACGGAGCTTCCGGCTTGCTGTTAAAAAAGAATATCAGCAAGTTACCCAAAATGATAAATGACTTGTTATCATCTAAATCAAAGATAAATCACCAACCTAATAGTGTTTTAGGAATAGACAGCCGAATACAGAAAAACCTTGAAGCACTTAATAGGATACAAGCATTTATAAAGAAAAGGAAAAAGGTCGGCGAAATCTCAGAAGATTTAAAACTGACGATTAGTCAATTAAAAAGTATTCAGGATGACTTGAAAGAGCAAAACAGACAATAATAGTGATAAAAAGAAGTCCTAATCAAGATCAGGTACTAAAAATTGACGAAAGTATTCCGGAAGCGAGCAAATATATTGTTGGTATAGGGAGTTCTGCCGGAGGATTGGAAGCTATCAATTCATTTTTTGAAAAAGTACCAAAGGACTCAGGTTTAAGTTTTGTTCTTATTCAACATCTCTCAAGGGATTACAAATCCAAGATGCCTGAATTACTCGCCAAACATACCGAGTTGAAAATCGATATGGTAATTAACCCCACTGTTGTTCAACCCAACTATATATATACTGTTCCTACTGATAAGAATATTACAATATCTAAAGGCATACTGTACCTGGAAGATCGAGATGATTCAAAAACATTAAATCTACCGATCAATATTTTTTTTAAATCATTGGCTGAAGACCAGAAAGCTCGTGCCATTGGGGTGATTTTATCCGGTACCGGAAGCGATGGTACACTAGGGATAAAATCCATTAAGGAAAATGGTGGCATGGTTATAGCACAGGATTTTCAAACAGCTGCGTTTGATAGTATGCCCAAAAATGCAATAGGTACAGGTTTGGTAGATTTTATTTTACACCCGGCACAAATGCCAGAAACTATTGTACAATATGTCAAACATCCCTTTGTCAAACACCATTTTGATGAAAATGATGTTAGCAAAGGGGATGAAATCAATCAAATTTTAGTAATACTTCATCAAAAAACGAACATGGATTTTCGGTTGTATAAAAAAACAACGGTTGTTCGTCGGATTGAGCGTAGGATGAGTGTTCGCAATATCTTAAGCTGCGAACTGTACTTAAAGTATTTGATGAACAATCCCGAAGAAATAGATTTATTGGGCAATGAAATACTCATAGGTGTTACTGGTTTTTTTAGGGATAGTAAAGCTTTTGATACTCTGGACAAGGAAATTTTAGCCAGGCTTGTTAGACAAAAACAAATCCGCATTTGGGTAGCTGGTTGTTCAACCGGACAAGAAGTCTATTCAATAGCGATATTGCTAAAGGAGCATTTTCACAGTCTAAAAAAAGAAATACCGACAAAAATATTTGCTACTGATATTGATCAAAGGGCTATAGATAAAGCTCGTAAAGGTGTTTACACAGAGACGGTTCAGGAAGAAGTTTCTGAACATTTGTTGAACAGGTATTTTACCAAATCGGATGATACCTATACAGTATTAAAAGAGCTAAGAGAAATGGTCATTTTTGCAAGGCACGATATATCAAAAGATCCTCCTTTCAATAATATTGATTTGGTATTATGCCGTAACCTTCTTATTTATATCGAACCATCTCTTCAGGAAAAAATATTGTCTTTTATACATATTTCATTAAACGAAAATGGATACCTGTTTTTAGGTACAAGTGAGTCGCTAGGTACCTTTGCCAGATTTTTTGATGAAACACATAAAAAGTATAAAATATATAAAAATAAGGCGATAAACCGCACTGTGGATATACATAATTTATATCCATTTGAACACAGGAAAAAAGAGGTTGCGAGTAAAGAACATCCGGGCGATCATCAGTTACGTACGCTTTCGGAATCAAAAATTATCAGCAACTTCAAAGACACAATGTTGGAAGACCTTGTCCCACCTACTGTTATTATCAATGAAAATCTGGATGTGGTTCATGTGGCAGGTGAGATTAATAAATTCGTACAACTGCCTAAAAAGCAATTGACTTTGAATCTGTTAAAAATGATAGATGAGCAGTTGTATGTTCCTGTCAGCAATATAATATCCAGAGTCAAAAGTCAAAAGAAAAGAATATTTTCTGCGCCTATTAATTTTGAGAATGGTACTGTAACGCTAATCAAAATAATTGCAAAGTTGTATACTGAGCCTGTTGGGAAACACAATTACATTATTCTTAGCTTCATAGAAGCTACAACGAAAGTTAAATCCTCTGGAAGAACAACAAAGGAAATTGATCTGACTAAGGAAAGAAACCTGCATATACGAAGGCTTGAAGATGAACTTAAGGAAACCAAGGAATACCTGCGATCCACTATAGAAGAGCTTGAAACTTCATATGAGGACCTGCAGGCTACCAACGAAGAGTTGATTGCAGCCAATGAGGAGTTGCAAAGTGGTAATGAGGAGTTGCAAAGCGTAAACGAAGAACTGTACACAGTGAATAGTGAATTTCAGGATAAACTTGAGGAAATGACAGAACTCAATGACGACCTGAACAACTTTCTCCAAAGCACCCATATTGCCACCTTGTTTCTTGATATTGACTTAAGTGTAAAAAGGTTTACAGATGCGGTTAAACCGCTCATTAATATTACCAAAAATGACATAGGACGATATATTGGAGACTTTAACCATACATTTTCCGACTTTGATCTTATTACTACTGCTCAAATGGTTTTGGATAATTTCAATCCCATTGAGAAAGAAGTATCTACCAAAGGCGGGCACATCTATCTCATGCGAATATTACCCTATATGACTTCAAAAAGAGAAGTATGGGGAGTAGTTTTCGTATTTGTGGATGTTAATGAGCTTAAAAAAATTGAGCAACAGCTTAAATCCAAAGCAGATGAATTGGAAATAAACAACAGTGATCTGAAGCAGTTCGCATTTTTAGCTGCCCACGACCTCAAATCACCCATTATAAATATTGAGTCACTTCTCATGTATCTGGATGAAGGTAACTATATCAAACAAAATGGTTTACCGATTTTTCGAAGGCTTAGGGATACAGTAGATCGAATGAATCGCACAATAGTTATATTGAATGAAGTTATCTCAATTAAAAAAAATCTTGACATTGATTCTGAAGAGATCAAATTTGATGCTGCACTTCAAAATGTATTTTCTATAATAAGTGAGCAAATATCTTCGTCTAATGCCATAATACATACTGATTTTAAGCGGGTTCCTAAAATGTTTTTTCCTCTCGTTCATTTGGAAAATATATTCCAAAATCTGATTGAAAATTCTATTAAATACAAATCCAATGATCGCAATCCTATTATTTATATTTCGACCAAGTCTGAAAATGGAGCTATTGTTTTGATAATATCAGACAATGGCCGGGGTATTGATCTCAACAGCTATGGAAAAAAGATTTTTAGGCTATTTCAGAGGTTTCATTTGGATGTAGAAGGAAAGGGAATTGGTTTGCATATAATAAAAACAATGATTGAAAGGTATCATGGTCGAATTGAAGTTGAGAGTTATCCTGAAGTTGGAACGACTTTTAAAATTTTCTTCGCTCCTGAATCCAACTCAGTATAATAACAAAGATTTTAGAAATAAAAAGATGGAAAAGATTAATACTATACTATTAGTAGATGATGATGATACAGGCAACTTTGTTACTAAGATGTTTTTTTTATCGAATAAATTGTCTGTCCAATTAGAAGTTCTTGAAAATGGAAAAGAAGCTGTGGATTATTTTGATTCACGGACAACAGACTTTCCTGATCTGGTATTGCTGGATATAAATATGCCACTTATGAATGGATTCGAATTTTTGGAATGGTATGAGGATAATGGATTTACAGGCAAAACTAAAATTGCAATGTTTTCTTCTTCCATCAGGGAGGATGATAAGCAAAAGGCACTTCCTTTCCAGGATGTAGTGGAATATATAGAAAAGCCATTAACCCTGAGTAAATTTAAAATGATTACTGACAAATTAACTAAATCTCAGGATGACTAATATTATGAATAAGTCATTACACTTAACTTCAATGTTATTTAAATGACCAATTAGGTTCTTGAGTCTAAGATATGCTGACTTGATTGGGGTGTTATTCACACGTTTGTCAAAAAAATAGGATTAGGCAGGAAAGCCCCCTTAGTTTTGCCATTTTGTAACAGATAAACCGGAGATGGTAAAAAACCAAAAAGAGATTCTTGATAAATTGAATATAGAAAAGCTCAACCCAATGCAGGAAGAAGCGGCGATGGCAATTGAGTCTGGGGCAAATGTGTTTTTACTTTCACCAACCGGAACAGGGAAAACACTTGCGTTTTTGTTACCAATTATTCAAAAACTTGATGAATCCAGCCAGGAAATTCAAGTGCTCATTATTGTACCAACCCGTGAATTGGCTTTACAAATTGAACTTGTAATCAGAGAGATAGGGATTGGACTTAAAGTCAATGCGGTGTATGGTGGCAGAGCCGGTTCGAAAGATAAAATGGATTTGAAACACCGTCCGGCTATTTTAGTTGGAACTCCTGGAAGGATCGCCGATCATTTTCGAAGAGAAAATTTTAAAACTTCTCATATCAGGACTCTGATACTGGACGAGTTTGACAAATCTTTAGAAATAGGGTTTGAACCCGAAATGAAAACTATAACTGAAGCATTGCTTAATGTGGAGCAAAAAATCTTTACTTCTGCCACCAAAGCTGTAAGAATTCCAGATTTTTTGATGACACAAAATGAAGTAACCATTGATTATTTGGAGAATGAACCTTCTCAGCTAAAGCTTAAGCGGATAGTTTCTCCAACTAAAGACAAGCTTCAAACACTCATTGAAACGCTTGGTCATATTGGTAATCAGCCGGGGATTATCTTCTGCAATTTCAAAGATACTATTCAGTTGGTAAGCGATCATTTGTATGATCATGGCATTGGGCATGGGTGTTTCTATGGAGATATGGACCAAAAAGACAGGGAAAGAGCCCTGATCAAATTTCGTAATGGTACACATCAGCTCTTGGTAGCTACAGACCTGGCTGCCAGAGGTATTGATGTTTCTAATCTGGCGTTTATTATTCACTATCAATTGCCACAAAGTGCTAAGGAATTTACTCATAGAAATGGCAGGACGGCCCGAATGAATACGGAAGGAACTGCATTTCTGCTTCAGTGGGAAAACGAATATCTTCCGGACTTTGCCAAGGAGGTAGAGTTGGAGTACATAGTACCAAGCCTACTTCCCAATCCTTCAATTTGGAAAACCTTGTTTGTTTCCGGAGGGCGAAAAGATAAAATATCCAAAGGAGATATTGCAGGTGTATTTTTCAAGCAGGCACAGCTGGACAAAACTGAATTGGGAGTGATAGAAATCAAGCAGGATTGCGCCTTTGTAGCCGTTCATTCGTCTAAAGTGAAAGTTGTGATTCAAAAGCTTGACAATACCAGGATCAAAAAGAAAAAGGTGAGAATTATGGTGATTTGATTTATAGCCTTTGTAAAAAATGGGTGAATATTTTATTGATAATCATTAGGTTCTCTATTTTTTCGTGTCGGTATTTTTAATCTGATTTACCATTCAAAATGGTTCATTATGGAAATATATGCCTCCGGTTTCATAAACTTTATAAACATAATTTAACTTCATATAGATGGCAAGTTCTATATTTACCACCCTAAACTTGAATATATGAATTGGGCAGAAATTGCAGGTCACTTAGGTGCTGTTTTAAGTAGTATAACTTTTATACCACAGGTATGGAAAGCCTGGCAAACGAAGAGTGTCAAAGATTTGAGTATTTATATGGTTATCATTGTTTTTTGCAGCACGATTATATGGCTCATTTACGGTTTTTCTTTTTCATTGTGGCCAGTGGTAATTGCAAACTCCGTTATTTTGATATTGAGTACAATGTTGTTGTTTTTTAAACTGACCTTCCCAAAATAATTTAATCAGGTTAAGGCCTAACATTTACTGTCTTTATCCACCAATGCTGGACATTGATTCGTTTATGGTTAGAATTTTTCTTGTTTTTTCAGCTTCAAACCCATCTCTGGCTCTTTTGCCTACCACAGTTCTAAGTTGGTTTTTAATAACCTGATCGGAATCTCCGTTTCTAAGGCTTTTTTTCAAATCTAAAACCCCATCGTCATACAGACAGGTTTTGATGGTACCCTGAGAAGTGATTCTGAGCCTGTTGCAGGTATTGCAAAAAGTACGGGAGTAAGCGGGTATAATACCAAAATTCCCCTTAAAACCATCTATATGGTACCTCAGCGATGTAGAGTTAGAATCGTGAGCGATGCTGTTGGTTTCAGGGTAAACATTTTGTATAGTTTGCAATATTCGTTTATGATTCCAGGTCAGGGCTACATGATGTAAAGCATCTCCATTAAAAGGCATTTCTTCTATAAACCTTACTTCAACCGGATGGTTTTTGCTCAGTTCCACCATAGGCACAATATCATCAATGTTTTGACCTTCCATCACTACCATATTTACTTTGGTAGGGATATTTCTTTCAAGCAATCCATACAAAGTTTTTTCTACATTGTGAAATTCGTCTCTTCTCGTGATTTGTTTGAATTTGACAGGGTCGAGTGTATCCATGCTTAGGTTAACCGACTTTATCCCAACACCCTGGAGGTCATTAAGGTACTTATGAGTAAAAACGCCATTGGTAGTGATATGGATGGAATCAATACCTGAAGTTTGATTGAGTTTGCTTAAAAAAGACATAACATCCCTGCGGATAAATGGTTCTCCACCTGTAAGTCTGATCTTATTTACTCCTAATTCAGCAACGATACGAGCCAGCCTTAGAAGTTCTTCATAGGAGAGCAATTCCTTTTTAGGAAGGTAATTGATACCTTCCTCGGGCATACAATAGAAGCACCGGAGGTTACACCGATCTGTTATGGCTATTCTAAGGTAGTTTATTTTGCGACCCCAGTTGTCGATTAATATGTCCTCAGTTTTTACCATTTACCAACAAATTTATGCAATTATCAGTTACTTCACTTCTGCAAGAGGGTTGGGGAAACTATTGGTATCATCTTCTCCCGGTCTTTTATGCAGACATTGAAAGTCTTTTTCGATGACAATTCGTAAAGAGCCTTGGTCTTTATTTTCAAAACCTACCAATTCAGTATTGATCCAGGTATCTCCCAGTGATTTTGAAATCATTACTTTCAAATGTCCGTTTTCAAATCCAGTACTAATATCTTCCTCACTGGAGTTGATTATTAGCGAATAGACGAAATCAGAGGTGTTAAATGATGTCTTTCCCGACACCCGTTTTTCTGATTTAAGTGTTTCTATTTCCAATTGTGACAGCCTTAATCTTATTGAATTGTTTAATATGCGCAGTTTCATGTTGTTTCTTTTTAAATTCTCTGACAAGTTTGTTTTAAGGGTTATTGTCTTGTCTCAATTACCATATCTATTAACACCCATCAATTTTATTGTTTCAGGTTTTGATGGAAAATATCCAATGGTAGTACTTGTATAGAAAAATTAATATTTAATCCTTGGGCAAAGTTCATCACTTTATTTGACAAACAATCTAATTTATGTGAGTGTTTCTACTCGGGGCTTATTTTGTATTGGTTATAAAAAAACTGTAATACACTACTGAAACGAAAAAAATATTGATCTGGAGTCTTTGGGTTGTTTTCTGACAAGTTTTTTTGTGACTTATAAAACATAACTCTAATTATTCCACAGGAGCACTGATCACTCCCATATAGCGGCCCATCCAGTAGGGTAGTAGCCAGGTGTCTCCGGCACTGATCAGAGCTTGTCCGTCACCATTTCTGTCCAGATCGTAGATATTGCCGTTGTGTCGGTATAGAGGTGTTTCACCAAGAGGTAATAGCTCTTTGGTTGTTTGTCCACGGAAATTGTCCGAAATCAACTCTATGTCTTTGCGGTGCGAGTTTTGCATTTTCCATGTCCTTAAGTCCATAGGGTAGTTTTTTAAAAACCATACAGACTCATCCAGATCAAACTCTGTTGCTCCGGTGGTCATACCGTAAATCAAATTCCACAGTGCATTCTTTTCCGGCCTTTCTGCCTGCCAGTGGTCTTTTATGCTTTCCTTATATTGAGCTTGTAATTCGGGAGTAAATGCAAAAGGGTGAAGTCCCCAATAGGCCAAAAAGTACATTTCATCATCAGAGTGATTCCATTCATGTGACAAGGTTTTGCTCCACTCATCAGCATCCGAAGGACTGATAGTACTAATTGGACGTGTCAGGTTTTCCAGATAACCATGCTCTTCCATCAGTTGGTAGGCACTGGTTTTGTATTTTTCTTTCCCTGTAAATTTATATGCTGCTTGCAAGAAGCTGATGATGTTGGATGAATTCAACCGCCTGTCCCCAACGTTGACAGGAAAACTGTTGACATAGTCAGGGTTCCACTTACCCCAAAGAGTGGGTTCTCCATCTACATCTATGATGTAGTAGTCGTTATCCACGATATAACCCATCAGATCATCCAGACACTTCAAAGCCCTGTTTCTCCAGTCTTTATCATCAACTAGTTCCAGCATAGATATGAGTGCAAACATTTGTCCCACAGTTTGATCACTACTGGCTGTGGAGCGCCATGTCCAGTTGGGATGGTCACTTCCGGGCATCCAGATTAATGCAGGGCTTCCGGAAAGCAATTCCTTCTTTTCCCAGCCTTCTTTTTTTGTGTTGATCACTTTGTAGTCACGTTCAAAACTTCTGGCAAACAATCCATCTATGGGGGTAATATCATGAAGTCTTTCCATGGCTTCAAATGCCTCATAGGCATTTAATTTTGCCTCTTCTGATCCGGTAGCTTTGTACCTGAACAGTTGACTGGAAAGGTACATGGATGTCCATAGGTTGTCACTTGCCTGAGCACCCATTTTTGCAGAGGCATAGCTTTGTGAAAGGGCACTTACACTACAGTTGAATCCATACCGGATGTTTTTTTCTCTTACCTGTTTTTCGTAGAACATCGCCTTGGCCTCCAGAGTCATTTTTTTAAAGTGAATTTGTCCCAACCCTTTTTTAGTAAGTACTAAAACGGTGTTTTCAGGGCCTTTTTCCAGTTCCACAACATGATTGTCTGGCAACCATCGTTCACCGGAGTAATAGCTGTATTTACCATCTTCATTCAGTTTGTATGCACCCCATGTAGAACCGAACCACAAAGCACCGTTGATTTCTTTTATACAAGTAATCTCAGGCCAGGGTACATTTGAAATCAGTTTGTTTTCAGATAAAAACACATACCCATTGGAAGTGCCAATAACTACTTCAGTTCCATTTTTACCAATAGCAGCGCAAGAGATATTTCCTTTGTACAATTCTTTTATGGGTTGACCAGGAATCAACTCGGAGACAGTTTGAGTAGTAACCAGTAAAAAACGGCCTTTACTTTCCTGATAAATGATTTGTTTGACGTTGCTTAATAAGCCTGTCCATATTTTCTCGCCTGTTTTGTTAAGATATGTTAGCTTTTCACCATCAGAAACCAAAAAATGAAAATCTTTTCCTGCGGCAAAATATTTGGCGTTAGGTAATCCATGTGTTATCTGAATTTTGCCAGCCCAGGCATTGCTGAATACGTGCTTGTCATCGAGGTAAACTGTGTGGTTTTTATAAGTTTCTAAATCAGTGATTTTTTTAGGAATTAAGGGAGAATAGGAAACATCAGGTATCAATCCTCCCGAATAAAACAGGCTGCCGTTTTCAGGAACTAATAGTCCTTGGTTAGAAAGGATTTGAATATTTCCATTACGATTAGCTGAGACATCTTTTAGATTTATATTCTCTTGATTGTCAATAAGATAGTATTTCACAACATAGTCCTGCATATAGGGTTTGTCCTGATAGACAGGTTGTCCAATAGCATTGGTAGTAAGTTCGGCAATTTGAGGAAGGTACTTTTTAGTTTCGCATCCTAATAAAGCAAATAGGATGAAGGCAATTAGATGATACTTGGTTGTCATTTTTTTAGAATTAGGTTCAAACAATTATGATACATAGTTGTACCAGTTGGTAATTAATGAAAGTAGAGATTTGTATTGTTTGACAAAAGTTGATACACTTAATATTTGACCCACCTGGCAATGATTATGCCGTATGTATGACTACCTATCAAGTAGGCTTATATCCTTGCCTGATAGGTATATAAATCATAATATCTCCCTTGTTTTGCTATGAGTTCATCGTGATTTCCCTGCTCATCAATTTTTCCTCCTTCAATTACTAAAATCTGATCTGCTTGCTTTATAGTACTTAATCTATGAGCAATCACAAATGTGGTCCTGCCTTTCATGAGCATTTTTAGACTTTCCTGAATAAATGATTCACTTTCCGTATCGAGGTTTGATGTTGCTTCATCCAGAATCAATATTCTTGGATTGGCAAGAATAGCCCGCGCTATTGCCAGCCTTTGCCTTTGCCCTCCGGATAATTTCACACCTCTTTCACCAATCACAGTGTCCAGTCCATCTTCGAACCGATCTGTGAATTCCTGTACATGGGCAGCTTTTACGGCATTTTGGAGTTCTTCTTCAGTAGCATCAGGCCGGGGAAACAATATGTTGTTTTTTATAGTGCCTTCAAATAAGAAATCATCCTGAAGTACCACTCCCAATTGGCTTCTGTAAGATTGCAGACTGACTTTGGACAGATCGTTTTCATCAATGGTAATTTTACCACTTATTGGGTTTAAAAATGAAGCGGCAAGTCCGGCTATGGTTGACTTACCCGATCCGGATGTTCCTACCAGTGCAGTAACAGAGCCCGCTGGTGCTGTAAAACTGATATTGTTGATGACTTCTTTGTTTTCTTCGTAAGCAAAGGATACATCTTGAAATTCTATATTTCCTTCAATGGTATCAAGCTTAATTGTTCTTTCGCTTTCGTCTTCTTCAAGGGGCATATTCATGATTTCCTCTGTCCTGTCCAGGCCTGCAAATGCTTCCGTGAGCTGACTTCCAATGTTACTCATCTGCACTATAGGAGCGATCATAAAACCAAGGTACAGTGTAAAAGACAGAAACTCACCAAAAGTAAGTTGCCCATCAATAATCATGTAGCCTCCTATACCCATAATACCGGTAGTAGCCATACCAAGCAGAAAGGTAGCAGAACTGGTCACAATACTTGTAGAAATCAAACTTTTTTTCACATTTTTAAAAAGACGGTCAACACCATCTTCAAAGGTTTTAACTTCCTGTTGCTCTGCATTGAAGCCTTTGATTACTCTAATCCCATTTAAGGTTTCAGTGAGCCGTCCGGTTACTTCAGCATTTATTTCACCTCTTTTTCTGAAAATTGGACGGATGTAACTGAAGGCCTTTAGAGAAATAACAGCGAAAATGGATACTGGCACGAGTACATATAGTGTCATCATTGGGCTTATTTTAATCAACAACACCAGAGATACAATAGCAGTAAGGACTCCACCGAAAAGTTGAACCAAACCTGTTCCTACCAGATTTCTTACACCTTCTACATCGCTCATTATTCTTGAAACCAGTGCACCTGACTTGTTGTTGTCAAAGAAGCTGACAGGTAGTTTGATAATTTGTTTTTGTACTTTGGCCCTCAATTGAGCAATCAGTAATTGTGCCTCAACACTTAATAGCTGAGTAAGAAGAAATGAAGTGATGGCTTGTACTACAATAGCTCCGGATACCGCTATGAGTAATGTTTTGAGCATCTCTAAATCTCCTTTTGCGATTACATCATCCATCAGGTATTTGCTTGCACCTGGCAAAACCAAACTGGCGAGCCTACTGATGATGATTAATAGTAATCCAACGAACAATAGTTTTTTCCTTGGCCACATTATGGTCTTAAACACATGACCTATAGTTACTTTACCTTTGCCCATTTTATTCTTATTATTTATAATTACTGAATTTCAAAATTAGTGTGTTTGATCAATATGGTTTATTCATTGGAATATTATTTTTTAAATTGGAAATCTTTCTATAATATTAACCAGCGTATTGAAATATATTTTTTTCAATTCTCCACTTTTTGATTTCTACCGGCTTATGGATAAAATAAAATGTGTGGCTATAGATGATGACCCTCTATTCCTTGAGATAATAAAGTTTTTCTCTAAAAAATTGGATTACATTGACTTGATGGCCACTTATGAAAACCCAATAGATGGAGCAATTGGGATTGTGAAATTAAAACCAGATTTGTTGTTTTTGGATATTGAAATGCCTTATTTGGATGGTTTTGAAACGGTTAGCACATTGGATGTTAAGCCTAAAATAATAGTTATTTCATCTCATGCAGAGTATGATTTGACCGATCTCAATTTTGAAGTGGCGAAATATGTAACTAAGCCTCTTAGTGGAATTGAACAATTTGATTCGATAGTGAAAGAAGTGATGAGTGTCTATAGTTAAATACCGTTATAACCAAATAAAATAGATTTTAACTTAATATTTTGTAATTAGTAAATAGAAAAAAATGGGATTAGAAGTTATATTTCTCAGCCTGGAAGAAGGCACAACAAATTTGATTTTCACAGACAGTGAAGGGCATCATGGAAAGGACATTACCACAGATGTACAACCTGGTGATACTGTTAAGTGGAAAATTTATAAGGGGTCAGGAATAAGTGAAATTACCAGTATTTATGCACTGCCTGAAAATAAAGATATTTTTAGTAAGAATCCTGCACCGGATAAGCATGGTACAAGCTGGAGTGGGGTCATCAGTGAGACTGCTACAGGAGAAGAATCTTATGGGATTAAATACATTGTTGATGGTCAGGAATATGATGTAGATCCTATAATTAGGGTATTACCTCGAAATTAAAATGAATGAAATTCACCTTATTAAAAGCCTATTTGTTTATAGGCTTTTCTATTTATACAGTTTCTGCTCAAAATCAAAGAAAAGCTGACAGCCTTAGGGTGGTTTTGCAGGAAAATGATTTTAAGGATTCACTTAAATATGAATTGTATATTGACCTGTCTATATATAGTGCCAACCCGGATGATATTATAGAGGCGGCCACCAAAGCCAGACAATTGGCAATTAAAAACAAAAAAGAAAAGTGGAAAGCTATTTCCGATTTGACCCTTGGAGATGGTTATCGATTTAAAGGAGATTTAGTAAAAGCGATTGAATATTATATGGAATGTGCTTCCTATACTCTGGATACTAAGGAAGATGGGATTAGGGCAAATGCTTATAATAATATAGGGAACCTATATATGATTCAGAACAATTTCAAACATGCAATTAGTTACTTAAAAAAGGCTCAAACTATTTATCAAGATCGTAGAGATACAACAAAATTGGCATCAGCTTTATTGAATATTGGCGAGGCTTTCAGGCTTTACCATCATCTTGATTCGGCATCTATATATTTTCAAAAAACTATGGAATTGGTTAATGCTTCGGATTCAGACCTATTATATGCCTACTGTCTGGGAAATATTGGATTAGTCAATGCTGAACTAGAAAAAAGTGATCTGGCAGAACAACAAATAAATGAAGCCATAGAGATTTTGGAAAAGCTTGGAGATTACTATCCTATCGCTGTTTATGAAATGGAATTGGCAGATATATTTAAAGCGAAAGGTGAGCTTTACAAAGCGCAGGAATTTTTAATGAGTAGCTATAGAGTATCTAAAAAACAGGGGCTTAAAGAACAAATACGAGATGCGGGATTGAAGCTGTCAAAATATTTTCAGGAGGCAAAAGACTATGAAAAAGCATACTTCTATCAAAATGAGTATATAGCCTATAGAGATAGTATCAACAGCGAAGAGACCATTATGAAAATAGCAGATTTGCGTACTGAGTTTGAGGTGTCAAAGAAGCAAATAGAAGTAAATCTCCTTAACAAAGAAGCGCAAAAACAACGTGTTTTTTTAATTAGCCTTGCAGTGATATTGCTTTTGGTGATGATTCTTACCTATGTCCTGTTCAAGATATACAAGATAAAATTGAAAGCGAATAGAATACTTGCCAAACAAAAAGAGGAGATAGAAATTCAGCGCAATCAGTTAGATGCATTGAATAGCACTAAGGATAAGTTTTTTTCTATTGTGTCTCATGATTTAAGAGGCCCGGTAAACAATTTTCAGGGGATTTCAGAAATCCTGAAGCAGATGGTACAGGAAAAGGAATTTGATACCGTTGAAGCTTTGACTGGTAAACTCGAAAAATCGGCAAGGCAACTTTCTATACTGTTGGACAATCTGCTTGGGTGGGCTCTCGGACAGCAGGGGCAATTTCCCTACAATCCTGAAAAACTG
The DNA here is from genome assembly GCF_040151475.1 of Reichenbachiella sp. MALMAid0571. Classification (NCBI taxonomy): domain Bacteria; kingdom Pseudomonadati; phylum Bacteroidota; class Cytophagia; order Cytophagales; family Reichenbachiellaceae; genus Reichenbachiella; species Reichenbachiella sp. MALMAid0571. The sequence continues at coordinate 112,849 of NZ_JBDKWG010000150.1, forward strand.
ATAATATCCGATATATTTGATTCTACTTTGAAAATTCTGGAAAACATGGCTGTGGCCAAAAGACAGTCATTAACCTTTGTTATAAAGGAAAAGTGTTTTGCCTGGGCAGACAAAGACAGTGCATTGGCGATACTTAGGAATTTGATTGGAAATGCAATAAAATTCACTCCTGAAGGTGGTAACATTTCCTTTAGTGCTGAAAAGTCACGAGATATGGTGTTGATAAAAGTAATTGATAGTGGACTAGGTATGTCCGGAGAAAAAATAGCTGGTATTTTTAATTTTGAAAGCAATAAAAGCAGCTGGGGTACAGATGGCGAAAAAGGGATGGGATTGGGACTGACATTGGTTCATCAACTGGTAGAAATGAATCATGGAAAAATAGAAGTTGAAAGTAAAGAAGGAGAGGGGACTACTTTTTCTGTTTGGCTACCTCTATTTGTTGAGGATTCTCACTCTGTCTCTTTACAGTCAGAATAGCTCCTGTGATTACTAACAATCCCCCTGCTATTCCTACTAAGCTGATAACTTCAGGATTAATAAATTGCACCTCTAAATATGCCAGAATGGACATGGTGATAATGGTAATGATTGGATTTAAGGTCACAATAATTGCCACTTTGTTCGCCTCAATATATCGGAATGATTCTGCCAGACAGCCGTAAGCCACTACTGTATTCACTCCGAGAAAAATTACTATGAGCCAGGTTTGCCAGTTGAGTTGAACAAATACTTCAAAATCTATGAAGGGAAGCAGCATCAGGCAGGGTGCTGCAAAAATGATCACATTCAGGCTTTGAGGATTGTATTTGACAACCATTGATTTTTGGAGAATAGCATAGCATGCCCACGAAACGGCTGAAAGAACTACATATAGGCTCCCTAGTTTGTAATTTCCCTGGTTTTCAGTGAGTAAGTTGTTTAACTGTTCATTGAAAAAAAGTACAAACCCACAAATGGCAATAACAAATCCCAATATTTGAATTTTGGAAACTTTCTCCTTAAAAATCAGAATTCCGGCAAGTGCCAATAGGATTGGACCAGTTTGGATAAAAATTTGAGCGTTGCTGGCCGTGGTTTTGTCTATGCCAGTGATGAATCCGATATAATTAAAGCCCAATGCTATACCCGCTATTATTGCCAATTTTGGAGGTCTTTTTATCAGGTTTAGTTTTTTGCTGTCTTTGACGAATAATAGAATAACAAGAACTGTTAGCGCAATAACAAATCTGAACCATGATAATGTAATGGCATCTATATGATTGAGGGCGACTTTTAAGAATATGGCCAAAAAGCCCCAGGAAACTGCGGTGGCACTGGCATATAGCAGGCCTTTGGTCAAATTACTTTTTGGAGTCATTTTGATATCTATTAACTGCAATAGTCATCACTTGTCTTTTTCAAACCAAAATTATGTTGGAGTATATTTTTTGAAATCAAAAGCGGTTGGATAAGTAATAACCTGAGTTCGATTAATATTACTCCAAAAAACTCGTAACCGTCACACAGAGGAGCTTTTATTGGAGAGTGTGGCAGGAAGCGACATGGGAGTCCTCATATGTGAGAGATTCTTACGCCTGTGTCGGCCGATCAGGCAGAGCTTTCAACGCAAAACCCAATCCAAAAGCCTACCGATGACGTATTTTAGTATGATTTTAGAATCGAATTCAGGCTAATAAGTATTTAAAGGCCTAGCACTTCAGTACCTTGTTCGAAGACTACATCTACTGGAATACCCGCCTCTGAAAGCCTGTCAAGGTCTGCTTGAAGCTGATCACCGATAACTCCCTTTTCTTTCACAAGATTGGCAACACCATCATAATCACCATCTCCTTGCAGGGTGAGAATTAACTCGGACAAAGCACCCATGGCTTCCTGCATTTTCTCAAAATTGATGCTGTACCTGCCTGTTATGTCATCTCTTTCAAAAGCACCATGTTCTTTGAAGAAGTTGAATCGGATCATATTGGCTCTACCATGTGCACTGGCCGCCCCAAACCGAACTGATCTGAATATCCCAGCCAGAAAAGTGGTATAATACTCATTCAGGTTGCCCTCAATTTCGCCTTTTTCATGAAGTTGTGTGATCATATACAAGCCGAGAATGTCTGCTTTTCCTTCTTCCAGAGCCGAACCGTGTTCTTTGAGTGCTTCACGTACTGTACCCTTTCCGTTAATGGTGTTTTTTATACCAAGGCCATGAGCTACTTCATGAAACATGGTATTGGCAAAAAACGCATCAAACTTAATGTTGCTTATTTGATCTTCTTTGATTAATACATTTGCGATTGGCATCAATATCTTATCAAACTTGGCTTGCATGGCATTTTTCAATTGAAGCCTTCTCGATCCTTTGGCGAGTTGCACTTGCTCATCGTTGGGCAGGTTGATGGCGATCGTTTTTCCACCTGAGTTGCAATCACCAGCGTAATAAACCACATCATAGGCATTGAGGTCAGCGTCTGTGCCGGGCATTTCCTGCTTATAGGTATCCGGTGCAGGAATGCCTTTTTGGAGTTCTGGTAAAAACGATGCAAACTTGGCCAGTCGGTCACTCCATGATTTGTCTTTGATCAAGACATAGGCCTCATGTGCGGATTTGTAGTTGTAGAGGTTGTCTTCGTAGTTTTCGATTGGTCCAACTACAAAATCCAACCCATTGGTTTTCATGTCCATCCATGCCATGTCGCTGGGTTGGTATTGATCTGTTAACAGTGCTTCAGCTCTCAATTCAAGGTATTTTTTCAGCCCTTTGTCTTCTGCCAATTCAGCCGCTTGGAGTAGCAGTTGTGAAGCCTTGGTGATTTCTTTCTTGAAAGCCACATGATAAGGAATGTTAATCAAGTTACCATTTTCATCTCTTCTCACCAGGTTGTATTGCTGATCTGTTTTAGCAATAGCTGAGGCTTCAAATTCGGCTTTGGTCATGTCAGTAGGGTAGAAGTTGGCACCATTGGGTTTTGAGCCAATTCCGGTTACAAATGATTTATTGCCATCCAGTCTGTCCCATGGGCCGTAATTAATCAATCCATATTGTTTGTAATCTTCATCGGCTAAACTACTCAGAAACTCTTCTTTGTTTCCATAAGCTTCCTGCCAGAAGATGTCATCCATTATTTTAGCTATTTCAATAAATACCGGAATCATCTTTTTTTCATTTTCCGACAATCCGGATAAATCTGCTGTGAGTTTTACTTTTATATAAGTTTCCAATTTTTGTTGAATTTCAGTTTTGACAGTCTTTTCTGTGGGTATGTCTTGCTTTTTTTGCTGATTACAAGCAATAAAAGCAACTGTTATAATTAAGTAGAATGTTTTTTTCATTGTTTTGGGTTTAGTACTGCTTGCTGACTCTATTGATCGCAAAGATCGATTTATTCGATTGTGCTTTCGATCAATACACTAATCTAATTTTTTATTTGTTAATTTGAGAAAGAAACACAATTGAGAATATGAAAAACATACAAACCTTTTATGGCTTACTACTAGCTCTGTTTTTGATAGGATGTAATACATCTACCAATTCACAACCCATATCTAAGGTGATACCTCCGGTTGAATTTGAAGAAAAAATGAAATCCGAAGATGCCATTATATTGGACTTACGAACCGACAAAGAAGTAGCAGAAGGTGTAATTCCAGGAGCTATTCAATTGGATTTTTATGCAGATGATTTCAGTAAGAAAGTCGCCGAACTAGACAAAGATAAGGTCTATATGGTTTATTGTGGATCGGGAGGACGAAGTGGCAAAACCGCTAAATTATTCTCTGAAAAGGGTTTTCCAGAAGTATATGATTTGCAGGGAGGTATAAATGCCTGGAAAGCAGCAGGAAAAAAACTTGAAAAATAAAGTCCGTCAATGCTCTGGGATAAGTGTCTTGGTTATGCATTTCGTTATCGGAAATGCGCACTAGGGGTTTAATGCCAAGTGAAAAATGCTTGATTTGGTATATGTTTTGAGACCTGTCAGGTTTATCTCTCAAAACCCGATGTTGAAAGTAGTTTTCCTGTCTTGTCTGGAAGAAACCTGACAGGTCTGTGTATCGGCTAACGATATAAACTTGTTTTCCCTGATGCACATTTAGCCATTTCGGCATAACCCCTGACTTCAACTTGTAGCAGTTTTGTTGGATGCTTTACTCAAAGTCATCATACAGCAGGTATTTTTTTCTTTTCGCTTTATAAGCAATCAATCCTTCTGCCCAGCTTTGTCTTATTTCATCTTCAGAAATCCCGGCTTCTATTTGCTTTTGGAGTTGATCTGTTCCAGCAAGTTTGACAAAGTATTTATTGAAGAATTTATCCTTGTTTTTTGATTTGTTGTAGAACTCGATGAGATAACTCAAATCCAATTGATTCTTTACTTTGACATTGGATAAATCATAGCCATAGCATGTTTCACCTAAGTATTTGGGATTTTTTGACATACCGTCAATGCTTTCAGGAGTGAAACTATAATCTCCCATCGTGCTGTCCGGTATTCCAATAATTTGAAAGGGAGTCAGTGTTCCTCTTCCCACACTTACTGCTGTACCTTCAAACAGACAAATGGATGGATACAGAGCAATAGATTGATCGGTAGGTAGGTTAGGAGATGGTTTCACTGTCAGAGAATAGGGAGTATTGTGATCCCAGCCCGTCATTTCAATAACCGTTAGTTTAAGTGCTTCAGCCTGATTGATCCATTTTTCACCTACCATCATTTTGGCGTATTCTCCGGCGGTAAGCCCGAAAACTATAGGTACCGGATTCATGCCTACATAAGACTTGTTTTCCATTTCCAGTATTGGCCCATCTATATAATGCCCATTGGGATTTGGTCTGTCGAAAATGATCATTTCTACTCCATTCTCAGCACAAGATTCCATCATGTACTGCATGGCACTGAAGTAGGTAAAAAACCTCGCCCCAACATCCTGACTGTCAAATATTACCACATCAACATTGTCTAAATCTTCCGGGGTGGGCTTTCTGTGATCCCCATAAACTGAAATAACAGGAACTCCTGTTTTGCTGTCAATCGAGTTGTCGATATGTTCCCCAGCATCGGCATTTCCCCTAAATCCGTGCTCAGGAGCAAAGATCTTGGCTACATCGACATTTAGTAAAATCAGGGTGTCCAATAGGTGAGTTTGCCCGATCACTGACGTGTGATTCACCAGCAGCCCGACTTTTTTGTCTTTTAACAAAGGTAAATACTGACCTAATTGCTCGGTTCCAAGTACTATTCCTGGTGGTTCTGGCTCAGTAGTGGTTTCCTTGTTTTGGGTGGCAGAGTTGCACGAAAAAATAAGCACAAAACAGAAGTAGATTATTAAATGTTGGATGTTAGATTTATACATATATTTTTGTTGAATATTTGAAAGAACACAGTGTCTGGTTGAAATCTCTTTCAGTAAGAGGTAAACAAATGTATCAATTAATTTACGGAGTTTAATTTACAATAACGGCAAAACCGATTTGAATCTACCTTATTTTATATCCAGAAGAATAACCAACGACAGTCAGTCGTCCTTCTCTTCTGTGATTTCAAAAATTGCTGTAGTGAGCATAGCAGTCAGCCTGGCTGCTATGATTCTTGCGTTTTTCATCTTGGGAGGTTTTAAGGAAACCATTAAGAACAAGGTATTTAATTTTAAAGGTCATCTGGAAGTTACAAAATATAATTTTGGAAACTCAGTGGACGAGCAGGCAGTCAGCACCAATTCGGATTTTGCTCATTTTTATAAAGACATTAAATACATAGATCATATACAGGCCTTTGCTCATAAGGCCGGGCTACTCAAAACCAAAGAAGAAGTGCAGGGTGTAATCTTCAAGGGAGTGGGCAGAGACTTTGATACAACCAGATTCGGGCCAAATATTGTTGAGGGCAGGTTGTTTGGTTTTAAGGATTCCACATACAGCCAGGAGGTGATTATTAGTAGGAAAATTTCTCGTTCGCTTAGACTCAATGTGGACGATGATGTATTTATTTCTTTTGTCCAAAATCCTCCCAGAACCAGAAAACTGCATATTACCGGGATTTATGAAACGGGTTTGGAAGAATTTGACAAACAATTGATAATAGGAGACATTGGGCTTGTTCAACGAATGAACAACTGGGCAGATACATTGGTAGGAGGGTATGAGGTGTTTATCAAAGACCCAAACAAGATGACAGAGGCTGAGGAAGACCTTTTTGATATTATTGACATCAATTTGTTTGTGGACAAAATAAGCGACAAGTATGTGCAGCTTTTCGATTGGCTCAATCTTCTGAATCAAAATGTTGCAGTTTTTCTTGGCTTGTTACTGGTGGTAAGTGTTATCAATATGATTTCAATATTGCTGATCCTGATCATGGAAAGAACCAATATGGTTGGGGTGTTGCAGGCATTGGGTTCTCCCAGAAAACAGATTAAAAAGATATTCATTTACAATGGTATGTTGCTGATAGCAAAGGGTTTGTTGTGGGGAAATGTAGTCGCTTTATCTGTCGCTTTCATCCAGGATAAGTTCAAGGTAATTCCCCTTGATCCTGAAAACTACTATATGTATTTTGTGCCGATCCATTGGGATTTTGTAATACTTATTACTTTGAATTTACTAACTTTTATTGTAGTCAGTTTGGCACTGGGCATTCCTACTTTGGTAATTTCAAGGATAAAACCCATTACGGCTATTAAGTTTGATTGAGGAAAGTCTGAACAAATGGAAACCTTCAAAGATCATTTTTCAGGCCATTCTTCCAGCTACCAAAAATACCGTCCGGCCTATCCTGTGGAGTTGTACCAATACATTTCCGGATTATGTGAGGAGCACGATCGTGCCTGGGATGCAGGTACAGGCAATGGACAATGTGCTTTGAGGCTTGTCGATTATTTTGATCATGTATTGGCCACAGATCCCAGTGCCAATCAAATAAAGAATGCTGTTTTACATAATCGAATAAAATATCATGTATCCAGAGCGGAAAACTGCCCTGTTTCTGACAGTAGTATGGATTTGGTGACAGTAGCTCAGGCCATTCATTGGTTTGATTTTGATCTGTTTTTCAAGGAAGTCAAAAGGGTATTGAAACCAAATGGAGTATTGGCTTTTTGGACTTATACTTTAGCTGAAATTTCTCCTGAAGTAGATGAAGTCACAAACTACTTTTATCGGGATATTGTAGGGAAATATTGGCCAAAGGAGAGAAATTTTGTTGAGGACAAATATCAAGGTATTCCCATGCCTTTTGAAGAAATACAAACTCCTGCTTTTGAAATAAAGATCAACTACAACATGCACAACTACCTGGCTTATCTGGGAACATGGTCAGCGGTTAAAAACTTCAAAACAGATAATCATTCTGATCCAATAGATCTGATTAAATCTGAAATGTCAGCTGCCTGGATCAATATCGATGAATATAAAGTAGTCACCTGGCCAATTTATTTGAGGGCAGGAAGAATATGATTTCAATTGGTTGTTTTCTTCACAATCTTGTAGCTTTTTACTGTCCCATTTTGAGCTAATTGTACGATATATATTCCCTTCGAAATATTTTCAAGTCCATAAATTTCATGTGTGGTTTGGACACTGTTAAGTTGCCTGTTAAGGATTTGTCTGCCGTCCAAAGTATTTATTGTAAGGGTGTAAGTGTCTTTGGCTTCCTGAGGTAGTACAATCTGGAATGTTTTGACAAATGGTATTGGATATATTTGAACCCCCGATAAAATATTTTCTTCTATTCCGGTAACTTTATCAATAGTCAATATTCCATTTTCATAGACAAAATCATAATGATCATCACTTCCCCCTGTTAGCTCGATACTATATTCACCAGCATCACTTGACTGAGTAGCCTGAGTATTAATAGTCGGAGGGGTGTCGATCACCGAAGCATCCTCACCGTTCACAAAACCGACATACTCAAAAGTTAGGGTTGGCATCTCATCTCCCTGATTTATAGTTTGATCATCTGCTGTCACCGTTAGCGTTGCTTTAGATACATTAAATGTTTGTGTGACTTCCTGAGCTGGATTGTAGGTGTCATTACCTGCCTGATTGGCAGTTATTGTTACTTCACCTACTCCGGTGATAGTTACTTCATCATTTGAAACAGTGGCCGGGCCGGATGTTACTTCATAGCTAACATCTAATTGGGAACTGGAGCTAGCATCCAATGCGAATGTATCTCCATAAACTTTATTTCCTATTTGATCAAAATTAATCGTCTGATCTAACAAGTCTGGAAATACTTCAAAAGACATCTCAACTTTGCTGGCTGCAAGATAGTTGTCATTTCCTTCCTGACTGGCTTCAACTCTGAATGTACCTATACTATTTACAGTGAGTTGATTTCCAGAGATCACCCCATCACCTTCAAGCAAGGTAAATTCGACGGTTAAGTCAGATGTAGCACTCGCCTGTAGGCTAATGGGTGAATCCTGTAGCGTTTTATCGCCTGTTGTTGTGAAGTTTATTGTTTGAGGTGCTTTTTCAATGGTCAGCGTTCCACTTACATAGTTGAAGTCATAGTTGTTGTCTATTCCGTCGGAAAGTGTGATTTCATAATCACCAACTGCACTTGCTTCTGTAGCAGTAGCGGTAGCAGTGGGAGGGGTGTCTATCATCGAAGCATCTTCATTATTTACAAACCCATCATATTCAAAAGTTAGTTCAGGATTTTCACTGCCATAAATTTTGGTTTGATTATTGGCAGTTATTGTGAGAGTTGCTTTTTCTACGGTTAGTGTTTGAGTTTTACTTGTAGGTAAATAGACATCATTTCCTGCTTGACTTGCCGTGATTTCTGTAGAACCTACTCCGATTATCACCAACATATCACCCTCTATTACAGCCACAGACTCTTCTGAACTGGAATAGCTCAATTCGAGTTGACTATCGATAGAGGCTGGTATTGTGAAATTTGAATCACCGTATGATTTACTCATGTCAGTGAATGTAATGGTCTGTGTTGCCTTGCTTACTGTTAATATTTGTGATTGGTTGGTTGCCGCTTTGAAGCCGTTGTTTCCATCTTGTGATGCTGTAAAAGTCGTTTCACCCAAACTGTGAATGGTGACTGTTTTTCCATTTACGCTTGCCACATTGGTGTTGGAAGAAACTATGGTTACATCCAAACCACTGCTCGCTGAAACTTCAAGATCAAATGACTCATCTAATATCGATTTACCTGGTATTTCTGCAAAGGAAATAGATTGTGTGAGTTTAGATGCAGTAGTGAAGTGTAGTGTTTCGGAGGACGGTGAAGTTCCAGTTTCATTGGCTAGTCTAATTCTACAATAGTAATCTGTTTCTTCGTTCAGAGACTCAAAGATGAAATCCTCATTATCTGTAGAAGCATTATCAATAACCACTTCAAAATTTTGATATCCATCTACATAGGTTGAGAAATGCTCGTCCAAGGCTAAATCAATATAAGCAGTGATGCCAAAAGCACGTGGGCGCGTATAGTTGATGCTTGCTGTGACGGCTTGAATATAATTCGTTTTTATGGTAGGTGGATTTGGAGTATAAGTTACTTGCTGTTGCTCGGAGTAATTAGAAGTGCCTGCTGCATTTTTCGCAGCTACGTACCACTCTGAAAAATTACCGTTTACTTCGAAAAAGTTGTCAGTAATTTCAGTAGCATTAGTACCGGCAGCACCTCCGCCTGTAGTATATGAAAAGATGTAACTTTCAGCTCCCTCTACTTCATCCCAGGTCGCTTTGTAAGAATTATGGGTGATATCAACCGCAGTAAGTCCAGTTGGTACGTCGGGAATTAATATTTCATTAGTAAATGTCCAGCCGTCATTGCCTTCTCGATCTATTGAAAAATCGGCTGTTATTGTAGCACCTTCTGCTGGTAGATTAGTTAATTCGGTATAAGAGATTTCGATATCCTCTTCTTCTCTACTGACAAATTTTGCCCCATTGTTTCCAATCAATTTTATAAAGTTGTCAGCCTCACCATTAATATCCGCAAAGGCCACTTTTATCGTCTCATAGATATTTACGGTTTTTCCCGGAGGAATCATTAAAGTGTCGTAACTGGAGTCAAAAATCTGTGCCTCGTTTCCTGTTTGCAAATAGCTTAGTGTGTCGCCACTAATATCAATTCTGGGCCAGGTGCTGTATTTGTTTTCATTGTCGCTAAGGTAGATGTGGGTATTGGTGAAATCAGATCCATTTTCTTCATTATTGCCAATAAGCCTCCAATCAATATTTATAGAGCTATTCTGAAATTCTCCACGTCCGGATAAATTGTAAAGTTGCTCGACATCAATGTATTTATCAGATAAGTGCGCATGCCCTCCGTCAATAAAGATACTTTTTGCTCTTAGGGTATCACCAGATACGGAATGCTCTCCATCATAAAAATATAGGGAAAAGAGGTTATCATCTGTATTGCCAAGGTAGTGAGAAGTAACATCAGTGCCTCGGAAATTGATTGTCATCAGGTTGGATATTGTGGTTTGTGAGAGATAGATTAATCCATATAAATTAATTTCCTTTAAGTCAAATTCAATGGAATCTGTAACGCCAAGCATTTCAAAATTATTGATTGCAATGTCCTCTGATGAAGTAATCACAGCATTTCCATCTGTAGAATTTGCGTCAAAAAGAATGTTGTCTATTTTCGAAAAAGCATCTTCATGCAGTTCGCTTCCTCCGGATGATGTAGCCCAGTGTGCGAGATCGGAAATATCTCCTGAGCCTCCAACCCAATAATAGGTTAGTGGGGTAATTTCATTGATTGTAAAACCTGAATTGTTTCCTTCATCCAGACTATTGTTGGCTACTACTGTTTCGCTGGCGGTGATGTTGATATTTGTAAAGCTACAATAAGACAGAGATGCTTCATTTGTAATATCAAGTGTGGACTGATTTTCTCCTCCTACAATCTCTGCAAATTCACTTCTGGTTCCTTTTAATTCAAGATATTCAACGGTATTAGTCGTATTGTCGGATAGTTCCAACCGACTGCTATGCATGATCAAACTGTCTATTGAATTTTCATTAATTATAGTAAGTTCTCCATTGCATGATGATAGTTTCTCTATGGTGTTATTGTTTCGAATTGTGGCATTTGGCATTACCAAACGATAGTAAGAGTGCCCACCTCCAAAAAAGGATAATTTGGGATAATCAACACCATATATAGTTGATGTAGGTAGATCAATGGTGCTATTGGCTTGAGTATTGAAACGATTACCAGTAAGATGAATTTGAGCTGCTTCATCTGAAGTTAGCGTAGCATCATAAACCCATACGGCTCCATTAAAATTGACAGCCTGCCCGTTAATATCAAGAATTGATGAATTACTCAAATTGGCATAGTCGAAAGCAACTGAATCTTGAAGAATTAGCGTACCTCCTCCATCTACATGTAAGCTTATTTTGTCAGAAAAACCATCTTTTTGGAAACCTCCGTTGTTTTGGAAAGTGCTTGTGTTGCCTGATGAAAAATACATAGGACAAGTAACAAGAATATTGTCTTCAAGAATCACATTCCCTGAAATGGATAGCTTGCCTCCATCAACATCATCGAGGACTATGTATTCATAAGCCAGATTAGTTACAGTCAAATCCTTCATCTCAGCGTCCACATCGACATATACCCTGTTACCATTGCCTATAAATGAGTTTTCATCAAACACTACATTATCAGTCGGGCCTGGAAGTACACCAAAGCGCTCGGTACCGCCGCTGGTGGTTGCCCATTCATCCAGATCGGACCAGTTGCCCGGGCCACCTACCCAATAGTAGGTTTGTTGGGCATTTGCGAATTGCGAGAGTACAATAAAGCTGATAAAGAGGAGAATTCGATTGTTCATTATGGTATGAATTACAGGTTTCATCCATAAATGTAGATCAGCAAATAGGGGAGCTAAAGGCTGTTTTAGCGAAAGGAGGTTTTACTTTAGTAAAGGTGCTTTTATTTTGAGTAAAGCGTAAGACTAAATCATGGTTAGCCGATCCATTAAATCCTTGCGATACGATTTACCGATTTGTACTTTCAAGCCTTTCAAAAACACATAATTTTCGGAGATAGAATCTATATGATCAAAATTGATCAAATAGGAGCGGTGAATCCTATGAAAACCTAATGGAATAAGTGTTTTCTCAATACTTTTTAATGTGTGGCTTATAATAAATTTTCCTTTTTCAGTATAGACATTGGCGTAATTGTCGAAGGCTTCTACATACACTATATCCGAAGACATCATAGATACAATTTCTTGTCCGTTTCTGAGAAATAGTTTTTCAGGTTTTCGCTGCTGAATGTCTGGTTTAATGGTTCTGGCAAATGCCATCTCTACATTGGCAATAAGATCACCTTCACTGAAAGGCTTGACGATATAGCCCGAGGGGCTGGTCTTTTTTGCACGGTCAAGGGTTTTCTGATCGTAAAATGAAGTGAGGTAAATAAATGGGATTTCAAGTTTCTCAGCTATCTGTATGCCATCCATTTCTCCTGCGATTTTTACATCCAGCAAGGCCAAATTTGGGCTGTGGTTCTCCAGATGCTTAAAAACATCAATTCCTTCGTCCAGTACGGCAGAAATATGATATCCCTGACTTTCCAACGTAGCTGCCAGGTCATCGGCTATTAATGGTTCGTCTTCCACTATTAAAATGCTTCCCTTACTCATTTGATTAATTTATACCTTGAAAGAACCAATTGAACGGTTGTTCCTTCATTGTTGATGATATTGATTTCTGCTTTTAATTTTCTTGAAAGTGATTGTATCATTTTCCAGCCAAATGAATCTGACTTATTCAAATTATCAGAATCCATACCGGTACCATCGTCTCTCACTTTTACCCAAAGTTGCTCACCTTTCTCTTCAATTTCAATATATAATTTCCCCTTTTTGTTTTCCTCAAAAGCATATTTGAGTGCATTGGTTATTAGCTCATTGACAATCAGTCCTAACGGAATCATTGTGTCAATATCCAGCTTAATGCTTCCTGTTTTTATCTGATGATCGATTGTACGCACACCAAAGGTCTGGAATATTTCTGAGATCAAATTTTCAAGGTATTCCTGTACATTTACTCCTCTTACGTCATCTGCGCTGTATAATCGTTGATGGATCAAAGCCATAGATTTAACCCTGCTTTCTCCTTCTCTTACTGCATCAATAGCAGCTTCATCACTCAGGTTTCTTGCCTGTAGTTTCAGTAAGCTGGAAATAATTTGAAGGTTGTTTTTAACCCTATGGTGGATTTCCTGTAACAGTACTTCCTTTTCGACCAATGATTTTCTTTTTTGTCTGAAAAGAAAAAGCAGCAAGACAGCAAGCGACAAAACAAATATTGAAATAACCAGAAGACTATTGCGTTCAGATTCACTTTTTGCTAATGTTAATGTTTGCAATTTGTTCTCAGCATTGAGCTGTTGGATTTCAATTTCCCTTTTCTCTTTTTCATACAATTGTTCGAGCTCTGTGGTTTTTACGAGCACCTCATTGTCAAATAGTTTTTCTTTTTTGTCTAAAGCCTTTTCCAGTTGTTTCAGTGCTAAATCCACCTTTCCAAGAGCCTTGTAAATTTGGTAGGATAAAAAGTAAAAATTGTATGCTATTTCAAGTTTCCCTTCGTCGTTGATCACTTTACCCATACGATCGACATATTGTTGCGCTTTAAGGGTGTTGCCATGTTGGTAGTAATACTGGCCTAGTGCATTCAATACCTGAGCTTTTGTTTCATAAGGTGTTTTAATATTTAGCAAGCTTTCCGCTTCATTGTATAGGTTCAATGCCTTGACAGAGTTTTCTAACTGTTCATGAACCATAGCCTGATTTACCAGCTCATGTAAATATACGGACTGGTTTTGGAGTTTTTGACTTAGTGCCAAAGCTCGTTCTGAGATAAGAATAGCACTATCGTATTCTTTAAGGTATCTTAATGCCGAGCTCAGATTAGTGAGAGAATTTAAAATACCACTTTCATCACCAAGTCCTTCTTTTATCTTTAGAGAGGTTTGATAGGCACGTTTTGCTAATTCATATTTTCCGTTCTTTCTGTATATAATCCCCAGGTTGTTGTGAACAAGGGCAATCATTCTTTGGTTACCTAGTTTTTTATAAATTTCGCCTGATTCGTTATATTTTTCAATTGCCTGTTCCATCTCTCCTTTAAAGGAATGCATTACTCCAATATTGAAAATGGAGCTGGCTTGTCCTTCAAGATTTTCATGCAATCGGGCATATTCACCTGCTTTAAGGTAATAATGAATGGCACTATCAAACTCATTTTGGTAGTCATAGGCAATCGCTTTGGATGTCAATCCTTTGGTGATGAGGTAAGGGTTGTTCAATTTGGTTCCAATCAGCTCTACTTGATTAGCGTAATGCCATGAGGAATCAAAATTGTACTCTGCCCACTGGTAATTCAGGTCTGAGTAGGTGATGGCTCTTGTACTGTCATTTGTGGTTTGAGCGGCTTTGATTCTAAGCGAGTCAATTATCGTTAGGTTTTGGGCATTATCAATTGCCGGAAGAAAGAAAAGAAAAATAAGCAACAGCCAACGGATCATATTTTTAAAATTAATTCATCATCGTTGACATGCAATAAAAACGGTATAATATAATTTGGAGTAGTTGTTTTTTTGGCGAAAACAGGTTTGAATATTTTACAAAATAATGATCGATCACAAAAATCCGGCATAGTTTTGTAGCTTCCTTTGAATTCAATGATCAAAAAGAAGCAACTTATTGTGATAGCCGGACCAACTGCGGTAGGAAAGACTTCTATGGCAATTGATTTGGCACGCCATTTTGATACGGAAATCATCTCTGCCGATTCCAGACAATTTTTTCAGGAAATGAACATTGGTACAGCAAAACCAACAGTGGAAGAGTTGAGTTTGGCAGTGCATCATTTTGTTAATAATCTTTCAATAGAGGAGGATTATGATGCTGGTAAATTTGCTGAAGAGGCTGAACAATTACTTGTACAGCTTTTCGAAAAACACGACAAAGTAATACTGGTTGGTGGGTCAGGAATGTACATCAAAGCACTCTGTGATGGCTTTGACGAAATGCCTGAAGTGCCTCAGCACATTAGAATGGAATTGAGCGAAACATGGGCTACCGGAAACCAAGAGAGCCTGCTTGAAGAACTGAGGTTGAATGACCCTGAGTTTTATGAATTTGTTGATTACCGCAACAAACAAAGGGTGACCAGGGCATTGGAGGTAATTCGTGCGACGGGCAAATCTTATTCTTCGTTTAGAAAAGGAAAGACAAAAGTCCGGAAAGCGTATTCAATAGTTAAAATAGGTCTGGAACGGGAGAGGAGCGAGTTATATCAATTCATTAATTTGCGAATGGATGCTATGATCGATCAGGGTTTATTTGAAGAAGCCGAAAGCCTCTATCCGTTCAAAGAGTTGAATGCCTTGCAGACCGTTGGTTATAGGGAAATATTTGATTATTTAGATGGGAAATACGATAAGGAAGAAGCCATTCGTTTGTTGAAAAGAAACTCACGAAGGTATGCCAAACGGCAGATGACCTGGTTTAAAAAAGATGAAGAGTTTAAATGGTTTTCTCCTGAAGAAAAAGAAAAGATTATTAAATACATTGAAAGTCAGGAACAGTAGTAAGTGGAATGAAATTAGAACAAGCATGAATAAACTATTTGGACTGATCATTTTAGCTGTATTACTCTCTGATATTAAGCCAATCACAGCTCAAGATCATCAATATACAAGACAAGACTCGTTGCGTGGTTCTATCACTCCTGAGCGTATATGGTGGGATTTGACTTATTATCATTTAGACCTCAAAGTTGACATAGACAATAAATTCATCTTCGGAAAAAATTCAGTTTATTATAAAGTCTTAACTCCAAACCAGGTGATACAGATTGATTTGCAGCCTCCAATGAAAATCGATAAAGTACTGCAAAATGGAAAAGAGTTGACGGTCAGACATGAAACGAATGCTCATTTCATTGAATTATCTGAAGTGCAAAGGGAGGGGGCTCAAATGGAATTGGATATATACTATTCGGGTAATCCAATTGAAGCGAAGAATGCTCCCTGGGATGGAGGTATAGTTTGGTCAAGGGATAAAAAAGGAAATCCCTTTGTAGCATCAGCTTGTCAGGGAATTGGTGCCAGTGTCTGGTGGCCATGCAAAGACCATAGTTATGATGAACCAGACAGCATGCTTATAAGTACTACAGTTCCTGAGACATTGACAAATGTTTCTAATGGTCGGTTGAGGAAGGTTGACGAAAATGTTGATGGAACAAAAACATATCATTGGTTTGTGTCGAACCCCATCAATAATTACGGAGTGAATATTAATATTGGCAATTATGTACACTTTTCAGAAAAATATACAGGAGAGAAGGGAAGTCTTGATATGGATTTTTATGTGTTAAAGTATAATTTGAAAAAGGCTCAAAAACAGTTTACACAGGCAGCCATGACTATCGAAGCTTTGGAATATTGGTTTGGTCCTTATCCTTTCTATGAAGATGGTTATAAGCTGGTGGAGGTGCCTTATCTGGGGATGGAGCACCAGAGTTCGGTAACTTATGGTAATGGCTATAGCAATGGTTATAGAGGTCGTGATTTGAGTAGCTCGGGTTGGGGAATGAAATTTGACTTTATCATTGTGCACGAAAGTGGTCATGAGTGGTTTGCCAATAATATTACCAACATTGACGTAGCTGACATGTGGATTCATGAATCATTTACTTCATACTCAGAAAATCTATTCCTCGACTATCATTATGGAAAGAAAGCCTCGTCTGAATATGTGATCGGTACCCGACTCAATATTGTGAATGACGAACCTATTATTGCTGATTACGGCGTAAATCAGAGAAGTTCAATTGATATTTATTATAAAGGATCTAATATACTTCATACTTTGAGGCAAATCATTGATAATGATGAAAAATGGCGACAAATCCTTAGAGGATTGAATAAGGAGTTTTATCACCAAACAGTCTCAACCAGGCAGGTAGAAAATTTTATTTCTCAACAAGTCGGTATCAATCTTAAAAGCTTTTTTGACCAATATTTGCGAGATTCTCGAATGCCTGTGTTGGAATATTTTATAAGGAATAATGAATTGAATGCAAGGTGGACAAACTGCTTAGGTGAATTTGATATGTCTCTGAAAATCAAGTCGAATGGTAAAGAACATTGGATAAAGCCTACTACGCAATGGCAAGTGATGAAGCTGGATGAAAAAACAGAATCCATCCGGATAGATTCAAACTTTTATGTAGGCAGCATGAATGTTTTGGGAAATTCGAAAGATTAGGATTTCTTCATCAACTCATTGTAATCATTGATCGCCTGCTTAACGATAAGTTTGGCAATATCTGCATCTAAAAAGTCTTTGACCTCAACTGTTTTCTTTTCCAGTTTTTTATAGTCTTCAAAGAAATTCCTCAGCTCTTTCACAAAGTGTTTTGGGAGTTCTGAAATGTCATTGATATGGTTGACACTCATGTCATTTTCTGCTACAGCTATGATCTTATCATCGTGCTCACCCTGATCCAGCATCCTCATCACGCCAATTACTTTCGCAGGTACTATACAAAGCGGAACGATAGTGATTTGAGACAAAACCATGATGTCCAACGGGTCATTGTCATCACAATAGGTACGTGGAATAAATCCGTAATTCGCCGGATAATATATAGAAGAATACAGCACACGATCCATTCTAAGCAACCCACTTTGTTTGTCCAACTCATACTTTGCTCTGGTGGCAGTGGGAATCTCAATGATACCATTTACTGTGTCAGGTGCATTTTCACCTATTTCTACAGAGTGCCAGGGGTTGTTGGATTTGTTGCTCATCTTTGATTTATTGTTTAGTGCTATTTGATAATTTGATTTTTATCAACATTAATATTGTTGCAAGTTAATATTGTTTCCTAACCTGATGGCAACAATATTATCTCAATTACTTAAAACCGTGAACTTTTTGGATTGGTTTAATCCCGGATCTGTCCTCATGCAACATTGGATTTTCGAAATAAGTAATGATCACACTCTGAATAGTGGCAAATGTGTTGGTCATTGCTATTTCTACTTCACGTTTATTCATCCACCTTGCCTCTACGATTCCCTCTTCTTTTTGTGGTTTTAGGTTTGAATCATCTATACAATCCATAGCATACCAATAAGTTCTTTTCAATACATACTTGTTGTTGCGTAGATAGGTGTGCCAGGTAGCTCCAATTTTACTGTGAATTTTTACTCTTACGCCTGTTTCTTCTTCTACTTCACGCAATGCACCTTCCTTTTTTGTTTCGTTGTTTTCTAGTTTTCCTTTGGGCAAGTCCCACTTTCCTTTTCTGAAAATCAACAAAACCTTATCCCCATTTTGCACAATGCCTCCGCCGGCTTCTACTATATCAAACTTAGATTTCAGGTATTCAACACTTTTGACTTTGTCTTTTACCTGAATAAGAATCTTTTTGATCTTATCATGGCGTTTTTTAGTCATAATCTTCAAGAGATCGTCTATGGCTTCCCTGTCTTTGTTGCGTATTAAAACCCGTCCTTTTAACTTATTAAGTGAGATTTTCTCCTCTTCATGGGTGATCTCAATGTCATAAGACTTTTTGGTATGTTTTTTATCGGTAATTTTTACCGGGATGTCATTAATATATATCCTCATACATATATAATTATTAGGAAGCAAAGTCAACTTAAATCATTCGACACTTCTTCCTTAGGCTATCTCCTTTATCTGTTACTATTGGCTATCAATTACTTATATCAATAGAGATATTGTTCACATTAATACGTCGCTAATCTATAGAATAATTCTCTGCCAAAGAGTAGAAAATATTACTAATTTAGCACTCAGAAATTTATTAAATAATACAGGATGAGTATCAAAAATTACATTGCCACCGAATTGTTGAAAATAGAAGCCATCAAACTAAGACCGAATGACCCCTTTACGTGGAGTTCGGGATGGAATTCTCCAATTTATTGTGACAACCGAATGACTTTATCTTATCCTGAATTGAGGGCTGCAATTAAAAATGCATTCAAAGAAGAAATTGAAAAACGGTATCCTGATGTAGAAGCCATTGCAGGTGTAGCCACTGCCGGAATACCACAAGGAGCATTAATTGCTGATGCTATGGGATTGCCTTTTATTTATGTGCGCTCCAAAGCCAAAGGACATGGCATGACCAATATGATAGAAGGTGAGGTAAGGAAAGGCCAAAAAGTTGTAGTGATTGAAGATTTGATTTCAACTGGTGGAAGTTCCATAAAAGCTGCTTTGGCTTTGAGAGAAGCAGGAATAGAAGTATTGGGGCTTGGAGCTATATTCACTTATGGATTTCCACATGCAGCAGCCAACTTTAAAGCAGAAAACCTGGACTTTTTTACTTTGAGTGACTATACAGCTATGCTCAAACCAGCTGTAGAAATGGGGTATATTAGTGATGCCGATCTCAAATCTCTTGGAGAATGGAGAGAAAATCCAGAAGGGTGGAGGAAGTAGTAGAAGCAGGTTGACTTTATGCAGGTAGAATCAAAACTTCTCGATCACTCCCAAACCAAATAAAGCAAAATCATACTTCACAGGATCATTTGGATCAAATTTCTGTAAGTTTTGGGTGAGTTCCTCTGCTGTTTGCCAGTCGGTTTGTTTTCTGGTAATCAATCCCAGTTTTCTTGCAATCCTATCCACGTGTACATCGCATGGACATATTAATGCAGATGTTGGTATATTTTTCCAAATACCAAAATCAACTCCATTTTTATCATTTCGTGCCATCCATCGCAGAAACATATTGAGACGTTTACATGCCGATTTGTTGGCAGGAGTTGAGATGTGTTTTTTTGTTCTTTGAGGAAAATCAGGCAGATCGAAAAAGTAGTTTCTGAAATGAATCAGCGCAGATTTCATCTCAAAATCGTTGTTATTTGATGCACTGATGAATGCCATTTCCAAAGAATCATGCTGATGGTAATGATGTTTTAATTTTTCAATAAAATAAAGCGTATCTGTAGCATTGAATGTACGGTGTTTGAAGCTTAGCAAGCGTTTGAGGTCTGTATCCTCATGGGAGGCAATGAAATCATGAGGTGAGTTGTCCATCAATTGCATCAACTCATTGCACTTGTTGATGATGGTCTTTCTTTGTCCCCAGGCTAAAATGGAAGCGAAAAAACCAGCTATTTCAATGTCTTGTTTTTTTGAAAATTGGTGAGGGATACAAATTGGATCATCCTTTATGAAACTTGGATTGTTAAATTCCTCTACTTTTTGATCGAGAAAAGATTTTAACTCATTTGAATCAATCATTCTCTCTAACGTATCCTATTTCTACAGGTATTTTTGCATCGAGAGCTTTAAGTTTTTCATAAGCTGCATGTGATATTCGAATGAGAACATTCTTATTTATTCCGGTTTCAGGAAGTTTGCCTACCACACGAGCAAAGATTGACATATTGTTCATTTGGTTTTTTACCTCTATCACTGTTCCAACAGGAGCAGTACGGTGCAGGGCAAGATACCTTCTCGTGTCGTTTGTATTTTTTATTTTCATGGCAAACCCATCTTCAAGGGTTTTGTTTAAGTTTCCGATTTTTTCTGTTCGCTCTTTAAAGCGGCTATTGTTAGTCGATACATAAAGGGTGTCTATAGGTTCAAGTTCTTCAATTTCTTCTGTATCAGGCACTACTTCGTTTTTAATAGATAATTCGTTTTCTTGAGCTTTTTTAGAAATGAGTAATTTTTGTCCGATATTTAGCTCATTGGATGTCAGATTGTTAAGTCTTTTGATCTCCTCTAAAGAAGCGTTGTACGATCTGGATATACTATATAGAGTTTCAGACCCTTTGACTATATGATATTGATTCTGATTCAGTCTGTTTTTTATAGGATCATTTTCCGCTATTGGAATAGTAACAGGCGATTTAATAGTACCTTGGTCAATTGGTTTTTCCCTTTCCAAAGATTTAAACCCTACAATAAGTGTATCCCCAAGACTTAGTGTAGTTGATTCCAATCCATTTAAAAGGATCAAAGAATCAATGGAAATGTTATATTGTTTTGATAACCTGTACGAAGTTTCACCCGGTAGTACCACGTGTAAAATTTCATTACCACTTAAAGAGATACTTTTTGAAGTCTCATCTTCAAAATAAGGAACTACTATTTCCTGATTGATATTGATGCCATTTTCTATTCCCTTGTTGTTGTTGATTAATTCTTGAATTTTGACATTATATTTTTTAGAAATAGCAAACAACGTTTCCTGAGCATCTACTTTATGGATGATAAACTTTTTGCCTCCATTAGTTTCCATTCTCAAAGAGTCCATTCCTGTTGCTTTGCAGGCAAAACAAATAAACAGGGTTATAATCAGCAGCTTAAACTTCATATATATTCAAAGTATTTTTATTTGATATAAAAACAAGTTTGTTTTCCAGTACAAAAAAAGTGTCTTTTCCGATTCCTTTCAGGTTTTCACCCAGATTTATTGTGCACAATACCTCACCCTCACTATTTGCTACCAGTAATACGTTTCCCAGGGTTTTATTTTTATGAAAATAATAAGATAGAATCATAACATTTCCTACTTCCAGATACTCACAGCATATAGCCGCTTGATGTCCTGTTTTTTCATTAATGAATTTAGAAAACGTACCAAAATGCTCACTGTTCTCAGGATACAACAACGGAAAAGACTCAGTTTTATTAGACTGAATATCGTTTTCTTCTGGCATGTCAATTACCAGACCTGTCTTAAC
Organism: Reichenbachiella sp. MALMAid0571; assembly: GCF_040151475.1. Taxonomy (NCBI): domain Bacteria; kingdom Pseudomonadati; phylum Bacteroidota; class Cytophagia; order Cytophagales; family Reichenbachiellaceae; genus Reichenbachiella; species Reichenbachiella sp. MALMAid0571. Next base: position 134,589 of record NZ_JBDKWG010000150.1, read on the forward strand.
GTCCCAGTAGGCAAACCGATTCTCAAAATACTGATGTGGAGACTTGATCACCTCTCCATTGACCTCCAAAATACGAAAGTTTTCTTTTTCCCACTCTAAACTTTTGGTTTTGTAATTATAGGCAATTGCAGTTGCGTGATCGGGGTTTTTACCGTTGTGGTATTCGTTGAGAATAAGATGGGTTGATGTGACTGATTTAAGTACCAGCGTTTTACTGTTTTTGACAAATACATCTTCTACAGCTATCTTGAAAGATTGCAGATCTACTATGTGATACTGGGGAGATGGAGTTGACTCGCTGATCTGTTCAAGACAAATGACCGCATGATCATCCGATGGTTTGACGAATCTTATTAAACTTGAAAATTGCTTTTGAAAAAGTATGTCCAAAATAATTTATGGTTAAGGGTATAGCTATAAATTACGCCAAACCGTTAAATTTACATTAGAAAGTTATCACTATAGAGTGATGGCAAAAATCGAAAATATTGAATACATATAAGCAATTAATCCTGATTAATCCATGGAAAATAATTGACTGTTTTTCAGAGTTGGTTTTGAATACTATTAACCTTACACTTTCATTAATTATCTATCTGGCATGTTTATCCTAAAAAATATAAAATTTCTTCTCGTACCACTGCTATTTGTATCTCTGTCAGTTTTAGGGCAGGAAGAGAAAGTAAAAAAGGACAAACCCTTGGTATTCAAAATGAAATTGGATAGTGAAATCGATCCAAGAACCAACCGTTATTCTGAGCTGGCACTGGATCAGGCGAGAGAAATGGATGCTGATTATGTAATCATTGAAATGGATACTTATGGAGGTGCTCTAAATGATGCTGATGATATTCGAACCCGGGTAATGGAGTTTGAGATTCCCATTTATGTATTCATCAACAAAGATGCAGCATCTGCCGGGGCATTAATCTCCATCGCCTGTGACAGCATCTATATGGCTAAAGGTGCCAGTATAGGGGCAGCTACTGTGGTGACTGCAGATGGATCTGCTGCTCCGGATAAGTACCAGTCTTATATGCGCTCAATCATGCGGTCAACGGCAGAAGCAAATGGACGTGATCCTAAAATAGCTGAGGCTATGGTGGATCAGAATATTGAAGTGGACAGCATATCTCAGGAAGGGCAGGTAATCACATTTTCTACCTCAGAGGCGATCAAATACGGTTATTGTGAAGCTCAGGTAGCCAATATAGATGAAATAATGAAACGTACAGGAGTTGAAGATTATGAACTCTATGAATATGCTTTGAGCGCAACCGATAAACTCGTGCAAATATTCCTCAATCCCTTTCTGAGTGGTATTTTGATTATGGTTATTCTGGGTGGAATCTATTTTGAACTACAAACGCCTGGTGTGGGTTTTCCGATCTTAGCGGCTATTGTGGCTTTAGTACTTTACTTCATTCCTTACTACCTCAATGGATTGGCTGAAAATTGGGAGATAGCATTGTTTTTTGTAGGTATCATTTTAATAGCCCTGGAGATATTTGTGATCCCCGGCTTTGGGTTGGCAGGAGTAGCCGGAATCACTCTCACACTTGCCTCATTGGTATTGGTGATGCTCAACAACAATGCATTTGACTTTTCATTTGTGGATACTTCTAAAATTATTACAGCATTGTTTACTACGGCTGTTGCACTAGGTGGTGCTATAGTTCTTATGTTTATAGGTGGTGCTCGTTTGACACAATCAAATGTTTTCAAAAGAGTGGCTTTAATGGATGAAATGACAAAAGACCTGGGCTTTACATCCAATTTTAAAAAAGAAACTTTTACCGGAAAACAAGGGGTGGCTTACACAGTACTCAGGCCAAGTGGTAAAGTGATGATAGATGGAGAGTTGTATGATGCTTTTACCCGTGGAAATTATATAGAAAAAGATACTGAAATAGAAGTGATTTCCGATGAGGGGACATCTCTAAAAGTAAAAGCCATTTCATAAAATGAAGATATTAGGAGTAATTCCGGCAAGGTATGATTCGACTCGATTTCCCGGGAAATGTCTTGTGGATATTCAGGGAAAATCAATGGTAAGGCATGTGTATGAGCGGTCTGTTTTGGCTAAGTCATTGACTAAGGTAATAGTAGCGACAGATGATCAGCGAATTTTTGATGAAATAAAAAATCATAATGGCAATGTGGTGATGACTTCTACGACTCATCGTAATGGGACAGAAAGGTGCAGTGAAGTGTTGGAGAAGGTTGAAGAAGAATATGATTACATTATCAATATTCAGGGAGACGAACCCTTTATCAATCCCAAACAGATTGAGATTCTGGCTTCTTGTCTTGATGGCAATACAGAACTTGGTACCTTAGTGAGGCATGAGACTGATATGGCCGTTTTAGATAGTCCAACTGAGATGAAGGTTGTACTCAATAAAAACATGGAAGCCATGTACTTTAGTCGGTCAGTTATTCCTTTTGTTCGTGATGCGAAAAAGTCAGACTGGGCGAAAAAACACCAATTCTACTTACATGTCGGTATTTATGCCTACAGAACGGACATTTTAAAGAAAATAGTTAAACTCTCGCCAGGTGAATTGGAAATGACAGAGTCACTCGAACAATTGCGTTGGCTGGAAAACGGATACAAGATAAAAGTTGCTCTGACTACACACGAGTCGTTTATGATTGATACACCAGAAGATTTGGAAGCTGCACTTGAGCATTTCTCCCGAAAGAGGGCAGAGGTTTCTAATTGACTGGCCACTCAAAAGTCACATCTTATGCCCTTTGATGAGTAATGTTGAGCGAACGGATTGTTCTTTCAAATGCAAAAAGCTTAACCGGGTATCATCACTCAAAAAGTTGTTTAAATCTTCTTCAGAGTCAAAAGAGATAAAGTGTATTTCATAGGGACGGTCTTTGTCACCTGAAATATAAGATTCTTCTGTAGGCCGTAATCTGTAAATAATTTTGCCATTGTACTTTTCCATCAACGGAATAGCAAACTCTTCAAATTTCTGAAACGTTTTTTCTGCTCCGGATTTCACAAAAATCAGTTGAGTAATAAAAATCATTAGTGTGGGTGTAGGAAGGATAGTACTAAAGAAATTCTAATACCTTCCTGTTGTTAATAAATCATCAATGTCAGAGAGTACTTCCAAAGAGTATTTATTAAGAAGGCTAATTTTAACAGAAATGGAATCTATGTCTATTTCGTTCTTTGTAATTTGTTCGATCTCCCTTACCAAATTAGAAAACTCATCAATTCCAAGTAGTAATATAGAAGGCTTGATTTTATGAGCAATTCTACCCATTTCCTTCCAGTTTTTGGTCTCAAATGCATAGTTGATTCCATCTACTGATTCCGGGGTGATTTTTACGAAAGTGGTCAACATTTCTTTAATGAAGTCTCTGTCGTTATCACTAATGTTATATATATACTCTAAATCCACTTTTATCATAGCAGAAGGGTTAAAGTTGAGAAGCTATTTGTAATATAATATTTAATAGAACTTAATATAATTTTTTGTAAAAAAATTGAATAATAATGCAGTAGAAAAATTTAAACCCTTGTGTTTTACACTTATAAGTCTGGCATTGCTTCTTTATTAGGAATAATCGTATAAATATGATTGAGCAGAACTTTTTGTGACTACTTGATGGCTTTATCCTACCTTATTTTGCTGATAGATTTTCTCTATTTTAATTCATTAATTTACTGTAATTCAATGTTTTAATATTATTCATATTAAGTGATAAATTATATACAACAAATTCTTAATGGCATACCTCGTTCTTATTTTTTAGAATAACAGGTTTCTTGAAGTAAGCTTTATCAGACTTGAAAGTTATGTTTCAGAATATTCATTGTTATAATCTTTCTGCAAATGTCTGAAATAATATGTGGCCAGTAATGCCAGAAAAATAATGAATGGATAGTTCATTACATTGTCTTTGGTTTTGAAATCTCCCTGACTTCTGCGAGCCATTTTTAAAGAACTGTAATCTGTGTTTTCAAAATAGGTAAGTAGAGTGGTTTCGAGAAGTTTGCCTTCATCGGAGGAGCAAAAGGAAAAATCGTGATTCCATGAATTGATTGAAACGCATACAGGAAAACTGGGCTTTTTCACATTTTGATTAATACTTTTAGCTAGTATTATTTCCCCAGTAGTTTTATCAATATTTATCTGCAGGAATTCAATATCCAAAAGACTAAATCTAAAGTAGATAAAGTGCCATATTTTATTTGCAATGTTTCGAATGAATTCAGGATTGTTTTCTTTATTCCACACAAAGTAGTAGTTTATTGCCACTTCTGAATCTTCTTCAATCACCTCGTAAAAAATATTTTCCAATTGTGTATCATCTTCAATTGAAAAACTTACTTTGGGCATGTATTTTTTAGCCAGGTCATAAGGGCTGTAATCAGATAATTTAAGGTTAATTTGAGTGTCTGGTGAGCTAACTATATAATCTCTGTCAATAGAACCAGTGATAAGCAATCCGATTGATATTATTCCTAAAAAGAAGATCAATCTAATCAGGTAAAATTTTATTTTAAAGAGCATTTGGTAAGGTTGGTAATGTAGTTTGAGTATCAAATCCGTTAGTAGCAATATTAATACAAATTTTGATTTTGACTCCTTGAAAGGCCGTCATTTCATAAATGATATTTAGAGAGAAATAATTTATTGAATTCCAAAATATGTGTATGCTGTAAATTGATGATTTTGAATCATGTGGAATAATTAATTAGTAAAAGAAAGTATAAATTGAATATTATGTTTCGATACATTGTATTTATATTTACGAATATTAACTTTTTTATTTGATCAATCTCTCAGTAAATACGTTATATTTATTTTCGTTTCAATTTTGATAGCACTTCTGAGTTGATTATAATCAATATTAAATAGCAAGAATTCGTCGAATGCAGTCTGATCAACATTTATCAAGGTAAATTATTAGTATGAAAAATTATTTAGTGGTAGTAGCAGTTTTGTTTGGGTTTTCTGCCCTTAGTCAAAGTCAGCAGCCAGAAGTGAAATTTGAATGGAGTGATATAAAAGATCTTGGAGTCAGGGGACAGGGATGGTTGGAGGACGAACTGTTTTACAATCGACTTCCTCACTATGCTAAAGGAAAAGTTACAGATGCTGTGTGGGGCTTAAGTGCGCATACTTCCGGTTTTTATGTCGAGTTTAAAACTAATGCTCCAACCATATCGGCTAAATGGACTTTAACCGGAGGGCATGTAAATAAAATGCCCCATTTTGCAAGTACAGGTGTTAGCGGTTTGGATTTATATACTAAAACTGCTAATGGACAATGGCATTGGGTGGGAGTTGGTAAACCTAATTCTTATCCTGATAATGAAGTAGTGCTTATTGACAATATGCCAACAGATGAGCATATTTTTCTATTGTATCTACCACTGTATAATGGTGTTTCCAGTGTGCAACTGGGAGTGCCTTCAGGCTTTAACCTTCAAAAGGTAACTGCTGTGGATAAAAAGCAAATTGTTTTTTATGGTACTTCCATTACTCAGGGTGGTTGTGCTTCCAGGCCGGGAATGTCCGCCACTGCCATTCTCAGTCGCCAGTTAAACTGTGAAGTGGTCAATTTAGGCTTTTCAGGGTCAGGAAAAATGGAACTGGAAATGGCCGAATTACTTGGGGAACTGAACCCTGAAATTTATTTTTTGGATTGTCTGCCAAATATGGATGCTGAAATGGTAGCTTCAAGAGTTGCTCCATTTGTGAAAACATTGCGAAAACTCAGGCCACATACTCCTATTGTGATGGCTGAAAACAGAATGTATGAAAATGCTTTTATGGATCAAAAGAGGTATGAGTCTGACCTAAACAAAACAAAAGAACTGCGTAAGGTTTATGAGACATTAATGCAAGAAGGTGTTCTTGGTTTGCATTACCTGATAGGCAAGGGGCAACTCGGATATGATGGTGAAAGTACGGTAGATGGCTCTCATCCTACTGACCTTGGTTTTATGCGACAGGCTGATTATTACAGACCAATTCTCGAAAGAATATTAGAACAACCTTACGTAACTAAAAGTAATTGAATGGTATATTTGATTTGAAATTCATAGTACATGACAAGTAAATCGGATAAAGTAGTAGTCAGACAAATGCATCCATCGGATGTGGAAACTGTGATGCAATTCAAGAATGCTGAAAATTGGAATCAGACTGAAAAGGACTGGTTGTTTCTTATGTCTCATAGCCCTGATAGCTGCTTGGTGGCATGCATCGATAATCAGGTAGTAGGCACTGTAACTGGCCTGAACTATGGCAACCAGTTGGCATGGGTAGGGATGATGCTGGTTTCCAGGGAGTTTAGAGGGCTTGGTGTGAGCAAAATATTGCTGAATACCCTCATTGAAAAACTCAAGGGTTGTAAATCTATCAAGCTTGATGCTGTTCCTACTGGAGTTCCCATTTACAAGAAATTAGGCTTTGTTGAAGAGTATGAGATTTGTAGAATGACCACAAGTCAAATGAAGCATATCAATACTGATTTTTACCATGGGGATCACCTAAGAAAGAAAAAAACAAAAGCTGTCATGACCATGCTGCCTATTACGGAAAGCAGTCTTGTAAAAGTGTCTCAAATTGATGAGAAATTGTATGGTGTCAATCGAATTGATCTGTTTAAATTTTTACTGAAAGAACAGAAGAGCAGTTGTTGGGAGATTCGTGAAGATGATTTTGTGAAGGGTTATGTTTTTGGACGAAGTGGCAGCAAATACCTACAGGTAGGTCCCGTGTTGGCTCATGGCGAGCACAACGTGAAAAACTTACTGATGCAGGTTTTCAAGTCATTTGCAGGCCGTCCACTTGTGGTAGATGTATTGATGCGTAAAAAGGAAATAATAGACTGGTTGATCTCTTTAGGATTTGAAGATCAAAGGAGGTTTGTAAGAATGTACTTGAATAGCAACAATCGTCCCGGAAATATTGACAATCAATATTTGATCAGTGGTCCGGAGTTAGGTTAGTTTGAAAAAGTTTTGAATTTCAAGAGGCTGTTTCAAAAGGGTTAAACAGTTGCCGGGCTCCTGATTGCCGTTAGGCAAGTTGTTCCGGCATCCCTTTGAAAACGCAGCAATAGCTGTTTCTAAGACAGATCCCAGAATACCTGTCTGACGACAGTCAGGAATCTGGGAATTATCTGACTTTTGAGACAGCCTCTTGAAATTTTATTGAAATAAATATTTAAGGCTTGAAGCCAGTGATATAAGAGAAATGTGAACTACTTATAAAGATTCTGAATCGTAGATCAGAACTTTTGTCCACAGTTCTTTACATTCGTCGATGAAAATTTGGTGTGCAGGTTCTATCTGATATTTATCATGCTCTTCTCTGGAGGGAAAAGTTACCATTAAAGAATAAGTGTATGAACTGTCGATCACATCTCTTTCAGCTACTGAAGGAGTACCAATATGCGATGCTTTTACATATTGTGAATCAGCTATGAATTGTTTTAATGAAGCTTCGAACTTTTGCTTGTCAGCACTACTTTCTGGATTTTTTAACCAAAAAAATACCGTATGCACGAAATCGTTTTTAATGTCACTCATGAATTTTGAATTGATTAATTTTTAAAACTGTAATAATAAATGATTTTCCAGAGAGCTGAATCAGATCAGTCTGTTTTATAATTGTTTTTATGCCAGAATATGCCAATAATGTGCGCTACCCTTTCCAAATATTCACATTAAATTAGACGTTCAGGTAGTACATTTAATTTTACACTGTTATCCGAAAGAATAAGAATTTATATAAAACCATTATCCATGAAATATTTATTTATCGTACTTTTTACATTACCAAGCCTCATTTTTGCTCAGTACAGGCCACAAACCTTTTTCAGAGAAGATTTTAAAGAAACCCCAGCAGAAATACCCGTAACGCAAGATCATATAGCCAACCCCGACCTTAAAATTTCTTTGTATGGGTCTGGTGCTGGTGTAATTAAGAAAAGCAACCATGACAAGCCAGCTGACGATCCTTTTTATATATGGTCAGGGCTTTGTGAAGGTAATTGGGCTGTTACCTTGAAACACGTATCCAAAAACGTCGATCTTTCCAAAAATGGAAAAATAAGATGGAGATCAAAACAATCGGGTTTCAGGCAATTGCGTTTAATACTGAAATTGTCTGACGGTTCATGGCTTGTTAGTGATTTGTCAGATGGGGCTTCCTTAGATTGGCGTATTTATGAATTCAATATTTCTGATATACGATGGATGTCATTGGATATAGACAAAGTATTGGAGAAAAAGTGGGTTGAAAATCCAGACCTAAGTAAAGTAGAAGAAATAGGATGGACAGATCTTATGATAGGTGGTGGATCTATTGCCTGCTCCAGGGTGGACTGGATAGAAGTGGATGGTTTTCCTATCAATAGAGATTGATGTGGTTTCTACAACAATTTGGATACTATCAAATTTGAAATAGTTTTTATATTTTGTTTATCAACCCACAATTCATAGTTATAAAACAACTTCCTTTTTTCCTGTCTATAATAATCATTGATGTTTATATATTTTTTATTGAATTTAATAAAAGATAAAATTGTCCTTTATTAAATCATTTACTAATTTTGCTTTAAAAATTAATTAAAGGTGTTTTCCAAAGCATGTGTATATGGCATTCGGGCTTCAATTTTCATAGCCAGCCAATCCTTAAAGCAAAATAGGGTGGGGCTAATATCTATTGCCGAAAACATTCAAACACCTGAAGCATTTACTGCCAAAATATTGCAACAACTGGTAAAGCATGGGATTGTAGATTCTGTTAAAGGACCTGCAGGAGGTTTTCAAATTGAAAAAAAGCGAATCAATGATATTAAAATTAGTGAAATCGTCGATTCTCTGGAAGGAAATGATATTTATCTGGCATGCGGGCTTGGATTGAAAAACTGTAATAGTTCAAAGCCTTGTCCATTACATGACAAGTTTGCAGCTATCCGAAACAACCTTAAGTATATGTTAGAGAGTACCAGTTTATATGAATTGGCTATGGGAGTTGATATTGAATCAACTTTTCTGAAAAGGTAAAAAAAATTTAACCAGATAAAGGATAATATTATCTTTTATTTGAAATATTATGGTAATATGAAAAATGATATTTTAAATATTGAAGATGTAAAATTACTTGTCAATCGCTTTTATACTAAAGTAAGAGAAGATGCTATGTTAGCAGACATCTTTAATCAAAGAATCGGTGATAAATGGTCTGAGCATTTAGAGAAAATGTACCGCTTTTGGCAAACAGTTTTACTTGAAGAACACACCTATTTTGGCAGCCCTTTTTTACCTCATGCCAATTTACCAGTTGAAAAGCAACATTTTGAACAGTGGCTCAATCTTTTTAACGAAACCGTCAATGAGCTTTTCTCCGGAACGAAAGCAGAAAGAGCAAAGTGGCAGGGAGAACGAATGGCTCAGATGTTTTTATCCAAAATTGAATATCACAGAAAACATTCTACAAAACCATTGTTATGACAACTGTAAGACATCCCATATCCCTTATCGCTGTATTCCTATGGATCGGATTTGTTTGTGCCATCAGCTTTATGGAAGCATGGCTGAAATTTCAGGCACCAGGAATTACGCTTTCTTTAGGCCTGGGTATTGGGCGTTTGGTGTTTGATGCACTCAATAAAATCGAATGGGTATTTGTATTTGCTGTTTTTCTAAGTTCTCTTATTTCAAAAGGGCAATTCTTTTCTGCAAAAAAGCTGTTTTATTATTTGCCAGTAATCATTCTTATTATACAAACTACATGGCTTTTACCTGCTCTTGATGCCAGGGCAGAGATGCATATTCAGGGCTTAGAGGTGCCTTCTTCAAATTTACATTTTTACTATGTGGCTCTGGAAGCCTTGAAGGTCATCAGCCTAATCATATTTGGTATTAATCAGTTTAAAATCATTAAATAAATATATCATGGAAGTTAAACAGAATCAAATCATAGGAGAGTTGGTAGCGCAGGATTACCGCATTGCTACTGTGTTCAAAAATCATAACATAGATTTTTGTTGCAAAGGCAATAGAACATTACATGAAGTATGTAAGGAAGAACAGATGGAACCTTCTGATCTTATCAACGAAATAGAAGCTATATTTAATAAAATAAAAGATACTTCTGCTGATTACAAAACCTGGCCTATTGATTTATTGGCAGACTATATAGAGAAAAAGCACCACCGTTATGTAGAAGATGCCATTGTGGAAATCAATCCGTATTTAGATAAAATAACTGAGGTACATGGTGAAACTCATCCTGAATTATTTGAAATAAAAGAACACTTTAAAGCAGCATCAGGTGAGTTGGCAGCACACATGAAGAAGGAGGAATTTATTCTTTTCCCTTATGTGAGAAAAATGGTAAAAACGCAACAAGATCATTCTTTGGTAGAAAGACCACATTTTGGAACGGTCCAAAATCCAATACAAATGATGATGCATGAACACGAAACTGAAGGGGATCGTTTCGGTCAAATTGCTAAGCTGAGCAACAATTACACTCCCCCTGAAGATGCTTGTAATACTTACATTGTGACTTTTGCTTTGCTCAAAGAATTTGAAGAAGACCTTCATTTGCATATACATCTGGAAAATAACATCTTGTTCCCTAAAGCCGTTGAATTAGAGAAAGAACTGAAATCATGGGACAACAAAAATATTACGACACAGTAAGTGAAGCGACAAAAGATCTGTCAAAACGAGGTTACACAGCAGATTTTAAAATTCTTGTTGAAGACGAGTGCTTAATTTGCAACAAATCTACAACGCAACTATCTCCTGATGAATTTGAAATTGATGAAGTACATCGTTTCGAAGGAGAAACTGACCCGGCAGATGAGATGATTGTTTATGCTATTTCTTCTACCAAACACGATATCAAAGGAGTGGTAATCAATGCCTACGGAGCGTATGCTGACACATCCACTTCTAAAATAATTGCACTTTTAAATAAGCATTAATGAAAAGAACTCCCATTAAAAGAAATGAGTACCTCAAACCCATAAGTAGGGAGCATCACCAAGGACTATTATTGTGTTGGAAAATTAGAACAGGTTTTGCCAAAAACGTAGAAGTGAGTCGAATAAAAAATTATGTAGATTGGTTTTATCAAGATCATTTGCTACCTCATTTCGACCTGGAGGAAAAGTATATTTTTACGATTCTTGAAGATGAAAATGAATTGGTAAGAAAAGCACTTTCCGACCATAGAAGACTAAAAAGGTTGTTTGAATCCCCAACAGATTTAGAAAAAAACCTTAGTTTGATCGAAGAAGAGCTGGAAAGTCATATTCGATTTGAAGAACGTATTTTATTCAACCAAATTCAAGAAATAGCATCAGACGAACAATTACAATCTCTAGAAGCGATTCATAATGAAAAAGGTTTTGTTGACAACACAGAAGATCCCTTTTGGTCAAAAGAGAACTAAAATTCCATCTTTTCCCTTTAACGCTATCTTTTCCAATTGTCTGACTCCTGACTATTGGGTAATCATAAATGGAACTAACTTTATAGGATAATCTGTTGTCAATACTCAAAATTCAATTGAGCATGAAAAAACTTATCTTATTATTTTTTGTAATCACATTGTGTAATTGTGTAGGTGAGGATATTTATGATGATTTTGTTGAGCAAAGAATTATTGTTTCCAACCCTATAAGCGACCTGAAAGTAGGTGACACCTATCAGTTCGGGTTTTCTTATTTCAATAATGTAGGAAAAAAAGAAGATGTGAATGTAAATTGGATGAGCTCCAATACTTCTGTTATTACTATAGACAATCAAGGTCTGGCAACAGCTGTTGCAGAAGGTACGACTAAGATCACCGTTTCATTAACACAAGATGAAAATATCAAGTATGAATTGTCTGTTAACTCAGGATCCGAGACTGTAATGATGGAAGATCCTACAGAAATAGTCGGAGTAATCAAATCCACCAGTTCCTACCAGTTGGAAGGAGATTTTACACTGGCAGATGCCGGACATGGATTAGAATTACGACTGGCAAGTAATTTCAAAGCTACAACCGCACTTCCAGGGTTGTATGTATATCTATCAAACAATCCAACATCGATCAGCAATGCTTATGAAATCGGAGCGGTTACTGTATTTTCTGGTGCAAATACAATGAGTATTGATGCTTCAATTGGTATTATGGATTACACCTATCTGTTGTATTTCTGTAAACCATATAATGTGAAGGTTGGACATGGTAAAATTTCTAATTGATCAAATCATGAAACAGGCACTAGTAATCATTTTATTTCTAACTACCACCAGTTATGTACATGCAGGTGGGGGTTGGGTCAATGGAAAAGGAAAAGGTTTTTTCAAACTCAGCGAGTGGTGGGTGGTAGCTGATGCACATTACACGGATACAGGTGAAATAGATCCCAATGTCACCATCGGCTTATTCAATACAACGCTATATGGAGAATATGGACTCTCAGACAAGTTTGATGTAATTCTTAATTTTCCCGTATTTAGCAGATCATACTCAAATTTGATAAGATCGAAAACTACAGGGGATGTCATTGCTCCCGGTCAATCGGTCAATTCCCTTGGAGATGCAGAATTGGGAATGAAGTATGGATGGATAAGGAACAAAGCTGTTGTTGTCAGCTCCACTATTTATTTTGGGCTGCCTTTGGGAAATGACATGGGGGGAGATAATGGAACACTACAAACCGGAGACGGGGAGTTTAATCAACGTATTTCATTGGATATAAGTACCTCAGCTCCAGTAGGTAATGTGAATACATTTTATTCTGTTAATCTGGGCTTAAATAACAGAACCCGGGGTTTTTCAGATGAGTTTCGATATGGCCTGGAAACAGGATTGATTGTTGACAAAAAAGTAATAGGAATTTTCAGGTTGCAGGGTTTGAAGTCTTTTAAAAATTCTTCTTTTACCGAAACCAATGGCGCGACTTTGTTTGCAAGCGATACTGAATACTTGTCTTACACCTTCGAACTTGGCTATGAGATTAAAGAAAGATATGGTATATCTGCCAATATGGGAAAAGCCTTTTCGGGCAATTTAATTTTTGCTAACCCTTCTTATTCTATTGGCGTTCATGTTAAAATATAAGTAGTGGAAATTCATTAAATTGAATAAAATTTTAAGGTTTCGTTATGGGAAAAGTATTAAAAACAGAGTCGGAGTGGAAAGAAAAACTGACCGATGAAGAATACTATATTTTGAGAGAAAAAGGTACTGAACGTGCTTTTACGGGAAAATATTGGGATCATAAGGAAAAAGGCATATACAACTGCAAGGCGTGTGGGGAGCCGCTGTTTCTCTCTGATTCTAAGTTTGACTCTGGGTGTGGCTGGCCAAGTTTTTTCGAACCCTCAGACAAGACGAAGATAGCAGAGCACGTGGATAAATCCCACGGGATGTACCGTACTGAGGTAACCTGCAAAAATTGTGGCGGTCATCTGGGACATGTATTTACCGATGGCCCTCGACCTACTGGGTTGAGGTATTGCATCAACAGTGCTTCTATTGATTTCGGTAAAAAATAAACTTTGGTCCAATTGTTAAACGCAATTCACACAGCTTGATATTTAGGCCAAATAATATTGAACAAGAAATACTTGATGAGCTCAATGAGGCTGATCTGACCAAACACCTGAAAAATTACTGTCTGTTTTTGGATTCATTAATAAACCTAAACGAAACATTAACGGAATCAAAATTGAAAATTCCTTTGTGGCAGATATATAGTGAAACTCTTACAATTAAATTCATATTGCATAGCAACTCATTGTACCAACTTTTCTTAGCTCATCCATTGAGGTCACAACAAATGAAGAAAGACTTGAGATTTTTGGACATATCATCAATTCTGGTACTTTCAAGAACGCTACTTGAGAATTTTCTTACTCATTGGCATATATATATTAATCCAATATCTATTGAAGAACAAGAGTTTAGATTTAATGTCTGGGTATATTCGTCTCTAATAGACAGAAAAAAGAATAGAGGTATTCGTCGAATTTTGACTGAAGAACTACGTTTAAGAGAGGAAAAAGAAATTCAAGAGTATGAATATAAGCTTATTAATTCGAAATTTCTTAAGGAACTAACACCAAAACAACAAAATCAGCTTTTGAAGAAAGGAAATACTAGATTATTCAAAGATTGGAGAACTATAATTGATGAATGCGAATTCGCTGATGCAAAAACTTGGAAAGAGCATTATGGATATTTATCTGGTTTTACACATTCTGAAGGGATAAGTGCTGCAAAGATTCGATTCAACTATAACAATAACCCAGATGAAGTCAATAATGAGGCAATCCTATGCTGTTACATGATAAAGATGCTAATGGCAAAGTTTATCATGGAACTGGTTTCCAAGTACAAAATCATTGAAATAAAATTCAACACCTTTCCTCTTGAAATTAGAGAAGCAATCAAAATTTACTCAATTATAGCATCAAATAAAAAAGTCTAATAGGATCTATGAACGCATTAGAGTTCAGTGGAAATTAAACCTTTCTTCATATTTGTAATTACGTTGTGTTTGAAGAATATTACTTATAACTAAGTTCTAGACGAGACCAAAAATTAGTTTAATTCGAACAATATTATGACCATCCGTTTGTTTACTATATTCGCACATTGAAAAAAAGGCATATCAATGGCGAAAGATGTAATCATAATTGGTGCAGGAATAGTAGGGTTGGCTACTGCATGGAAAATCAAATCCAATGCACCTAATACCGAGATCCTCATAATTGAAAAGGAAAAAGAACCTGCTGTCCATCAAACTGGTCATAACAGTGGAGTCATTCATTCAGGCCTGTATTACAAACCCGGAAGCCTGAAAGCCAGAAATTGCATTGAAGGCTATAATCAAATGATAGCGTTTTGTCAGGAAGAGGGAGTTGATTTTGACTTGTGTGGCAAAATAGTAGTCGCAACCGAACAACATGAATTACCGCTTTTGGATACCCTTTATGAAAGAGGTGTGCAAAATGGACTTCAAAATCTAAAATACATTTCTTCTGATGAACTCAAAGAATGTGAACCCCATGTAGCGGGACTCAAAGGCATACATGTACCACAAACGGGTATTATCGACTACAAACAAGTAACAAAGAAGCTTGAAGAAAAACTTCTTCAGTCGGGTTGCGAAATAGTATATAATCAACAAGTTATAAAAATAGAATCAGACTCTACTTGCCGAACTGTTATCACTGCCTCTGGAGAACATCAAACTACCTTGGTAGTGAACTGTGCAGGGTTATATTCTGATAAAGTGGCTAACCTGACACCAGCAAAATCTGACCTTAAGATCATTCCATTTAGAGGAGAATATTATAAGTTGAAGGAGGGAAGTGAACATTTGGTAAAAAACCTGATATATCCCGTACCTGATCCCAATTTCCCGTTTTTGGGAGTTCATTTTACCCGAATGATGAAAGGTGGAGTAGAAGCAGGACCAAATGCGGTCTTGGCGTTTCAGCGTGAAGGATATAAAAAATCAGACATCAATCTGGCAGAACTGTTCGAAACATTGACCTGGCCCGGATTTCAAAAGGTGGCCATGAAATATTGGAAAACAGGTTTTGGTGAAATGTATAGATCCTTTTCAAAAGCTGCTTTTACCAAAGCATTGCAAAAGCTGATTCCGGAAATCAAAGAATCAGATTTGGAACCGGGTGGGGCAGGAGTACGTGCACAGGCATGTGATAGAAACGGCGGACTATTGGATGATTTTAGTATTCAGGAGAATGAACATTTTGTAAATGTATGCAATGCTCCATCTCCAGCAGCCACTTCTTCTCTGGCGATCGGTACGTCGATTTCCAATATAGTATTAAAGAAATTGTAAGTAAGCATTGCAATGCATGCTGATCAATTTAAATTTACAATATGTCTGAAACTACTTTTTCCAAACAAGAACTAGAGCGCTACAGTCGTCATTTGATCATCCCTGAGTTTAACATTGAAGGGCAAACGAAGCTCAAAGAAGCTAAAATATTGGTAGTTGGAACAGGAGGGTTAGGAAGTCCTTTGTTGCTGTATTTAGTAGCTGCCGGAGTTGGCAACATCGGCCTCATAGACTTTGATGTAGTGGATGAATCCAATTTGCAACGTCAGGTGCTTTTCTCAGTAGAGGATGTAGGGAAATCAAAAGTAGAAGCAGCAAAAGCAAGACTTGAAGGTTTAAATCCGCATATCAATTTTACTACCTACAATGCCAAACTGACTTCTGACAATGCACTTGATATCATTAAGAAATATGATATAGTTGCAGATGGCACAGACAATTTCCCGACCAGGTACCTCGTAAATGACGCTTGTGTGATATTAGGTAAAACTAATATTTATGCTTCCATTTTTAGGTTTGAGGGGCAAGTTTCGGTTTTTAACTATCAGGATGACAAGGGTGAATTTGGCCCTAATTACAGAGATATTTTTCCTACTCCACCACCTCCCGGAATGGTGCCGAGTTGTGCAGAAGGCGGGGTTTTGGGAGTGCTTCCCGGTATTATCGGTTCTCTGCAAGCCAATGAAGTGATCAAAGTAATTACCGGAATAGGAGAACCTTTATCAGGAAGACTATTTTTGTTTGATGCCCTTGCTTTTGATACCAGAGTAATGAAAATTAGAAAAAATCCTGACACTCCTAAGATAGAAAAATTGATTGATTATGAATATTTTTGTGGCTTTGGAGAATCAAAACAAGAAGAAATGGTAAAAGAAATATCTGTAGAAGAACTGAAAGCACTTCAGGACAGTGGAGAAGACTTTCAATTGATAGATGTAAGAGAAGAGTATGAGAATGAAATAGCGAGTTTGGGTGGAGAACTAATTCCTTTAAACACTGTTGAAGACAATGTTGATAAAATACGAACCGATGTAAAAGTTGTGGTTCATTGCAGGAGTGGTGCAAGGAGTGCTACAGCCATTAAAATTCTTGAGCAGTACGATCTGGACAACTTGTACAACCTTGCTGGTGGTATTTTGGCGTGGGCTGATAAAATTGATCCTGATATGGCAAAGTATTGATTTCTACTAAAATAGATAGATCACGAAAAAACCGGGGGAGTTATCTTCTTCGGTTTTTTGTTTTTAGTGTAAAAAATCATCTTTCTCGGAATAACATTGGCAATACCTTCTCATAAATAATCCTAATTCCTTATTTTGGCTAAATATTAACCATTTAAAAAGTATGCAATACAGAAGTACAATTTTATTAGCTCTGGCAGTTCTATTAGTACTGGGGTGCAAAGAGCCAAAGAAACCACAGGTTGAAACATCCGATTTGCCAAACATTATATACATATTGGCAGACGACCTGGGCTATGGCGATTTGAGCTGTTTGGGACAGACAAAATTCAGCACACCAAATATTGATTTGCTGGCCGAAAATGGAATGCTTTTCACCCAACATTATTCCGGATCTACAGTGTGTGCTCCATCTCGAAGTACTTTGATGACAGGCCTTCATACCGGGCACACTGCCATCAGAGGCAATAAAGAAGTGAAACCTGAAGGGCAGCATCCTATGCCAACCAGTTTTGTTACCGTAGCTGAGATGCTAAAAGAAAAGGGTTATGCTACCGGGGCTTTTGGTAAATGGGGATTGGGTTATCCAGGGTCTGAAGGAGATCCCAATCGTCAGGGGTTTGATACATTCTATGGCTATAATTGCCAGAGAATAGGACATAATTACTATCCTTTCCACCTCTGGGATAATGATAAAAAGGTAATTCTTGCTGAAAATGAAGGAGAAAATGAAGGTACTTATGCTCCCAATCTCATCCACCAAAAGACATTGGAGTTTATTGAGAAAAATAAAAACAAACCCTTTTTTGCTTATGTGCCAAGTATTATTCCTCATGCTGAACTCAAAGTGCCTGAAAGCTACATGACTGATTTTAGAGGAAAACTTGTGCCTGAGAAAAATTATAAGGGATGCGACCCAGGTTGCAATAGATATAAAACAGGTGGTTATGGTTCACAGTCAGATTCTCATGCGGCATTTGCAGGTATGATCACACTGCTGGACGAGCAAGTAGGAGAAATAGTAGCTAAGGTGAAAGAATTAGGATTAGAGAAAAATACTATTATTATGTTTTCTTCCGATAATGGGCCTCATCAGGAAGGCGGAGCTGATCCGGATTACTTTGACAGTAATTCTATTTACAGAGGTTATAAGAGAGACTTATATGAGGGTGGTATTCGAGTACCTTTTGTAGTCCAATGGCCGGGAAAAATCAAAGCAGGAACGAAGAATGATCACATTTCAGCATTTTGGGATGTACTGCCAACCTTAGCAGATATCGCCGAAACCAAGCCAGCTACTAAAATTGATGGAATCTCATTTTTACCCACTCTTTTAGGAAAAGAACAGCCAGAGCATGACTATATGTATTGGGAATTTCACGAAAGAGGTGGGAGACGAGCTATAAGAAAAGACAACTGGAAAGTAGTGTTGTATGATGTCAAAACCAAAAATCCAAAGCCATCAGAACTATATAACCTAAGTACTGATCCTTCAGAACAGAACGATATTGCCAGCGAACATCCCGAAATTGTTGAAGAATTGGTTGCACTACTATCCAACAGGACAGCATCCCCTGTAGATGTCTGGAATTTTAACTAAATCAAACTTGCAGTTGAACTGATCGAATGGAATTAAATAAGGATGAGATAAGATTGAAAATTGAGGAAGAAATCCTAAAGACCGAAAGAAGTATTAGAGATTTAATAGAATTGACTCAACCTGTTTCACCTGAAAATGCCATAGGACGGATCAGTAGGATGGATGCCATCAACAATAAAACAATCAATGATGCATCACTTTTAAAATCTAAGGAGAAGCTCAAAAACCTGAAAATAGCTTTAGAAAAGTTAGACACACCCGATTTTGGAATATGCATAAAATGTAAAGGAAATATCCCGATTGGTAGAATAATGCTCATGCCACATGCCAACAAATGTGTCAAGTGCGCATGATTTTTTGAATTTAAATAAAAACAATAATATGAAATTGAAAGCAGGAGATAAGGCTCCAGAATTTGAAGGAGTAGATCAGGATGGAAAACCAATTAAATTGACAGATTTTCAGGGTAAGAAACTAGTGTTGTACTTTTATCCCAAAGACAATACTCCGGGGTGTACAGCAGAATCTTGCGATTTGAGAGACAACTATAACCGACTTTTGGAATTGGGTTATGAAGTAGTAGGAATAAGTTCTGATAGTGAAAAATCTCATAAAAAATTCATTGAAAAATATGAGCTTCCTTTTCGGTTGATAGCTGATACAGACAAATCAATCCATGAACAGTTTGGAACATGGGCTGAAAAATCTATGTATGGACGAAAATATATGGGAACGGTGCGTACCACCTTTATCATCGATGAAAAAGGAATCCTGGAAGAGATTATTGAGAAGGTAAAAACCAAAGACCACACGGCTCAGATTTTAACATAAATATCTGATCAAACAAATTGCCTATAAACTGAATCCCTTTACATTCAACATCATTTTTGCCCATTATTTTGTAAGGTTCTTTGACCATTTATGTATTTAAACAACCAATTTTTATGTATTTGATATATTCTTCTTATTTTGCCAGTTGGTTAACCCCTAAACAAAACATTGAAACCACAACATTTAAACATTAACCTTTAGATAGAACATGGAAGAAAGAGAAGAATTATTCGGGCATCCCAAAGGGCTCTACATTTTATTTATGGTGGAGATATGGGAACGTTTCAGTTATTATGGAATGCGTGCCCTATTGGCATTATTTGTAGCAGCTCCACTGGTTGGTATTAATCCCGGATATGGTTGGGACAATGAGCGAACTTTGGCATTTTATGGTTGGTACACAATGCTTGTTTATCTTTCTTCAATTCCCGGAGGAATCTTGGCCGATAAATATATCGGTCAAAAGAAATCGGTAATGATTGGAGGCTTACTTTTAGTGATTGGTCATTCAATTTTAGCTGTTGATGCGCAATGGGCTTTTTTTACAGGTTTGGCATTTATTATAGTAGGAGTTGGTGGGCTTAAAGCAAACATTTCTTCCATGGTAGGTGGACTTTATAAGCAGGGAGATTCCAGGCGTGATAAAGGATTTTACATATTCTATATTGGCATCAATATCGGTGCTTTTTTTGGATCATTGGCCACTGGGTATATGGCTGTAAAATATGGTTGGCATTATGGATTTGGTTTGGCAGGATTAGGAATGATTCTGGGGCAAATAGTATTTATGTGGGGAGGAAAGTACTTAAAAGGGATAGGGGAAGCTCCTGCTATTAGTACTAAAGAAGATTCTGAAACAACAAGCTTTGGGGAATTGCTTTCCAATTTGATGAAAAGCCCGAAGCAACTTGGAATTACACTGATTTTGATGGTACTAAGTGTTTTCTTAGCAATGACTTACGCATCCGGCATTGAAAAATATGCCTATTCGTTGCTCGGAATATTCCTTTCATGGGTATTTGGCTTTATGACCATGATCTATAATGATATAGATGAAGTAGAAAAGGACAAATTTTCTGTTTTGCTTTTATCTTTTTTGATCGTCATTGTATTCTTAGGTGCTTTTGAGCAGGCTGGTGGATTGATGAACCTGTACACTCAGCAGAAAACAAATCGCATGATAGAATTTTTGAATTTTGAAGTACCTTCGGCATGGTTTCAATCTATCAATGCATTTTTCATTATCACATTAGGAACCGCTATTGCATCCTTTTGGATTTGGTGGCAAAAAATAGGAAAGGAATATTCTTCTATATTTAGAATGGCAGTTGGAGTAATAATCACTGGTTTGGGATTCGGATTTATGTCTATGGCTTCATTGGAATATTCAGCCAGTGGGAGTTCCGCAATGTTATGGTTGGTACTGGCTTATTTTCTACATACCGTAGGGGAGTTATGTACATTTCCCGTAGCACTTTCATTTATCACGAAAGTAGCACCTGTTAAATACGTTTCTATCATGATGGGTGTTTTTTGGGCAGCAACCGGCTTGGGAAACAAAGTAGCCGGGTTAATTGGTGAATTTTCTCAGCAAGCAGGAGAGTTTGAGATATTTACTGGCATACTGGTGTTTTGTGCATTTTTCGGAATTTTGGTGATCCTGCTGTTGAAACCACTGAAAAGGTTGACCCACGGGGCTGATGAAGTTTCCTATGATGCTCATTAAAATACTCCTTTATTTTCTATAAAGAGGTTGAATACCAAAAATCCCTGCGTTAATCATTACGCAGGGAAGTCGTTTGGGTAAACATTGAATAATGCTATTTTTCAACTCCGCTTTTTCTGAGGATGTCATCCAACAAACACCATCTGCTCAGAGAAGATTGAAATAGATTGATACCTACAAATGCTGTGAGTATGTACCAATATTCATTTACAAAATATCCCAAAGCCAGTCCGATTAAGACCATGCTGCCGGCAGCACCTCTTATTATTCTCTCTCTCATTTTATTATATATTTAGATTAAACAAATTTTTCAACAGGCATTTGGAAAGCGTGAAATGGCCTGATTCTGTTCTTGCTTAAATTCAGTTTATTAATATCTTTCAAAATAGCGTCCGCATCTTTTGTGTGTACAAAAGTGAAAAACATTACTGAAAAATCAGACTCTTTGTGATTTCCAAACCAGTTGGACATATCTGCCACGTTTTCTTCTGTTTTAAATCCTTCAATATCTACTTTACTGAATATTGGGATTTTCATCTCCTTGAAGACTTTGTTCAGTTCTCCCTGGATTTCTTTAATGCCTAATACTATGATCAATTTCATTTTTTTAGATGTTAAATGTTCAAAAGTTAAAACAGTCTATACTTCATCGGTTTCTGGTTGTTCCGGAGCATTACCTTCTTTGTTATCAGTAATGAGCTCAAGTATTTCTACTACTGGTTCATATTTTTTTCTTTCTGTCATATAATAGATTAGCGGTACGATGATCAATGTAAGAAATGTGGAAGCAATAGATCCGCCCATAAGCGAAATGGCCAGGCCTTGAAAAATAGGATCAAAAAGAATGACTATTGCACCGATAACCACAGTGCCAGCTGTGAGCAATATTGGCGTGGTACGCACAGCACCTGCTTCTATTACAGCTTGTCCAATCGGTATTCCATCTTTCAATCTCAGGTTGATAAAGTCAATCAAGAGAATAGAGTTGCGAACCATTATTCCTGCCAGTGCAATCATTCCTATCATGGAGGTGGCAGTAAAGAATGCCCCAAAAATCCAGTGACCGACCAAGATGCCAACAAGCGAAAGTGGAATAGCCACCATCATGACAAAAGGCACTTTGAAGTCCTGAAACCATCCAATGATCAATAAATAAATGATTACCAGTACAACAGCAAATGCACCACCAAGGTCTCTGAAGACTTCATAAGTGATTTGCCATTCCCCGTCCCATTTTACACTAAAGTCCTGTTCCATAAAAGGCTGAGCTGTATAGTATTCTTTAAGTTCATAGCCAGATGGGATTTCAATTTCTCCAAGGCGTTCTGAAGCATCCAATATGGCATATACCGGACTTTCAAGTTTACCAGCCACATCGGCGGTAACATAGGTTACCCTTTTCTGGTTTTTCCTGAAAATACTTTTATCATGAAGGCCTTTTTCTACTTTTATAATATCTCCTAGTGCTACCATGTCACCTTTCTGTGATTTAACATGAATTTTTTTCAGGTCATGCACTGTAGCCCTAGTGGACTCTTTGAGCCTTAAATTGATGGGAGTAGGGGACACTTCCACATCATTGTGCAAATAGGATACAGTTGATCCTTCCAGAGATGTTTGGAGCACTCCGGCAACCTGTTGTGGAGATACATGAGCCAACATTGCCCGCTCTTTATCTACCTCAAAATTGTATTCCACCTGATCGTCTTCAACCATCCAGTCAACATCCACAACATCATCTACTTCAGAAAGTATTTTCATTACTTGCTTCGCAACTTTTTCCTGACCTTCCGGACTATTTCCATAGATTTCTGCAATAATTGTGGAGATCACCGGAGGGCCTGGTGGAACTTCCACTACTTTGACATTGGCATTGTATTTTTTGGCAATATTCTGAATGTCAGGCCTCAACCTTTTGGCTATATCATGGCTTTGTTCAGACCTTTCTTTTTTAGGTAATAAATTGACCTGGATGTCGGCCATGTTTCCGGATTTTCTTAAATCATAGTGACGAACCAACCCGTTAAAATTAATGGGTGAAGAAGTGCCTACGTAAGTTTGGTATTGAGTGATTTCAGGCTGTTTTTTTAAGTAAGCCGCAATCTCTTTAGCAACCACCGATGTACGTTCCAATGTGGTGCCTTCAGGCATGTCTATCACTACCTGGAATTCATTTTTGTTGTCGAAAGGCAACATTTTTACCGCTACCAATTTAAAGTACAATAATGTGAATGAAGCAAAAAGAAGTACAGTAATGGAACCTATAAATGTCCATCGTTTCCAGGTTGATTTCAGCATAGGCTGCATTAACCGATTATAAGTCCTGTATATCCAGGTTTCTTCCAATACAAATTCTTTATCGTGACTTTTATCATTCTGCAATAAATAATAAGCCAGATAAGGTGTGATTATCAGAGCTACCAAAAGAGAGAAAAACATAGCCAAAGAGGCACCTATAGGCATGGGGCTCATGTATGGCCCCATCAACCCTGATACGAATATCATAGGGAGTACTGCAGCTATTACCGTGAAAGTGGCAAGAATTGTAGGGTTTCCAACTTCATTAATCGACGCTATGGCTGCTTGTAAGAACGGCATCTTTTTCATTTTAAAATGCCGGTGCATGTTTTCTGCTATGATGATAGAATCATCGACAACTATACCCGTTACAAACACAAGAGCAAATAAGGTGATACGGTTCAATGTGTATCCGAACAGGTAATAAACAAACAAAGTCAAAGCAAAAGTGACTGGTACCGAAAGAAACACAACCAATCCACCTCTCCATCCCATAGAGAGTGCAACCACTATGGTTACTGCGAATATTGCTGATGCCAAATGGATCAATAATTCCTTTACTTTATGTGATGCAGTCTCACCATAATTTCTTGTCACCTCAATTTTCACATCTGAGGGTATCAGATCCTTTCGCAGCATTTCTATTTTTCTCAAAATAGTGTCTGCTACATTCATGGCATCAGCACCCTTTCTTTTAGCTACAGATATTGTCACTGCAGGAAATTCACCTTCAGGATTCCCTGTTTCTTTAGCTTCTCGTTTACTGTACCCAAAAGCAACATATTCCGATGGTATTTGTGGGCCATCCACTATGGTGGACACTTGTCTCAGGTATAATGGTGTTGAATTAACAACTCCTACCACCAAATTTTTTATTTCCTCTGCATTTTTTAGGAAATTTCCTGTTTCAATAAGAAATTCCTTATCGTTGTTTTTTAACGAGCCAGCCTGAACTTGCTGATTAGCTTCCAAAATGGTATTTTGGATTATATTGGGATCTAAGCCGTAGGCTGCCATTTTCTCCTGATCAAGAAGTATTTGCACCTGTCTGCTTCTTCCACCATAGATTTTAGTTTCACTTACTTCCTCAACTTTTTCTATTTCCAATGTAAGTTCCTCTGCAAGTCTTTTCAACTCAAAGTCGCTGTGTGTTTCACTCCACAGGGTAAGCCCCAATGCCGGTACATCATCAATTGATCGGGTTTTGATCAAAGGGAAACTTACTCCAATTGGAGCTTTATCCATGTTTTTTCGCACTTCGTTGTACAACTTTACTATGCTGCGTTCTATGTCTTCCCCTACGTAATACCTCACTACAATGAAGGCCATACCTTCCATAGATTGTGAATAAACATATTCTACACCTTGTATATTGGATAGATATGCTTCCATTGGTTTTACAACTCTGGATTCTATTTCTACGGCACTCGCCCCGGGATATTTGATAAAAATATCAGCAATGGGCACGTCTATCTGCGGCTCTTCTTCTTTTGGTGTCAATGTGGCACTGTAGATACCTACGGCCATAAAAGCCACCATTAAAAGAGGGGTAAGTTTAGAATTAATGAATTGTCTGGCAATATTTCCTGCTATTCCACTCATGGTTATATACTCTTGGTTATTTCAACTTTTGCGCCATCTGTTAATTTCGATTCAGAAGACAGAATGAATTGTTCACCTGCTTCGAGACCTGAAAGCACTTCCACACCTTCCGGATATTCTTTTCCCAATCTTATCCATCGCAACATGGCTTCTCCTTGTTGGTTTACTGTATAAATGCCGGACAATTGCCCTCTTTGAAATAGGGCATGCTGAGGTACAATTATTTTTCGTTCTGTATTTTTTAACAAGTTCACCCGTGCAAACATTCCCGGTTTCAGGTCTTTATTGTTTTCTTTTAATTGAACAATTACTCGATATTGTGTCCCTGAGAATGAAGTAGAAGGAACTATATATTCTACAAATCCTTCTAGAGGCTTTTTGCCAATATCATTGATTTCTATTTGAACAGAATCACCTTGATTGAATAAGCCAATTTCGAATTCTGGCACTGTGATTTCAATTTTCAGGTTATCCAATGATTCTAACATAATCAATGGGTTGCCCGGAGTAGCCATTGTTCCTTTGTTGACAAATTTTTGAGAAACAAATCCATTGATTGGAGATTTAAGGTTCGTATATCTCAAAAGTTCATTGATTTCTTTGATTGACTGATTTACAGATTCGGTTCTTGCCTTGCCTATTTCCTGCGCCGTACTAATGTCATCAAATTCCTTTTGTGTGGCACTGCCTTTATCATAAAGCCTTTTGATGCGTTCATAATTCTTTTGTGTATTGCTCAGTGCAGCCTCAGCTTCTGTAAGGGAAGCCTTTGCAGCGTCTAATTGTGATGAGATGTCATTGCTTCTTATTTTTAAAAGCAATTGTCCCTTTTTCACCGTTTCTCCATTGTCCACATAAACTTGCTCCACCTGTCCAATTACCTTGGTACTCAATGTCAATTTATCGTCAGCTTTTACTTTTCCTGGAAACTGGAACTGACCACTTTTTTCAAACGGAGCGACCTTTTGAACCATTACTTTAAGTGGATTTACTACCTCTTCTTTGTTTTCACCAGGCTTGCAGGAAGATAATCCTAAAACTATTGTGAGTATCCAAATTGATATTTTTAACTTTTTCATAATCTTTTATCCCATTATTTTTTTTTAATAGTTATTTCCTTGTCTAGCAGCAATTCCAATTTGAAAATCAATTGCTGGTAAGTGTTTATACTTTGTAAGTGGCTTATTTTTCTTGACTGCAGATTTGATTGAGCTTGTAAAAGATCAGAGGTCTGTTCCATTCCTTCTTTAAACCGATCTTTCCTTACCCGGTAGGCCTCTTCTGCGTGTTGAGTTGCCATAACGGCTAAATCAATCTGTTTTTTTGCCAAGGTAAGGCCGGATCGAACTTTGCTCAATTCTCGCTTACTGGCTGACAGTCCTTCTTCATAGTCTATATCCGCCAGTTTTTTCTGATAAACGGCTTTCTGGATTTTGGCTAGGTTTTTTCCTCCTTTAAAGATGTCCCATTCTAATTTTGCCCCCAGCAGGTAGTTGTTTGCATTGGCACCAAAAAAACCTGTATCGTTCCATTCGTAGCTTCCAAATGCGTTTAACCTTGGCAACATTGATCCTTTGGACGATTTGACCATTTGGTCACTGGCTTGCGTTTGTAGGTATTTTGCTTGAAGATCCGCACGACTCATGGGTATTTCAGTTGTTTCCAACAATGTGTTTTCCAATTCGATATTTGAAATGGAATCTATAGGATGAATCGTTACTCCTTCATCAAGGTGAAGGAAATGTGTAAAGCTGGAGTTGATATCACTTATCTGGTTGTCGATTGCGATGATGTCGCTTTCAATTTCAGTCAGCCTCATTTTAGCAGATAAAAGATCTGCTTTGTGGAGCATATCTTGTTCATACAAATCATTGGCAACCTTGTAATTTTCAAGTGTTGCTTTTAGCGAACTTTCCAATACTTTCTTTTTTTCATATGACAGATGCAATATGAAATAGAGGTTTTTAGCCTGAAGGTTTGCCATGCGTTTAGACCACTTTATATTAAGTTCTGCTGCATGTACTCCGATAGATGCCGCTTTTCGTGCAGAAATACCATCAGGATTTATTATGGGTTGCTCGGCATATATTCTGGTTTTAAAGTTGTTAATGGTACCTGGATCGTTCATAAGTGTTGGATTAAAATCCTCTGCTGAAACATTTTTTTGCTGTAGTTTAAAACCAAAGGCTGCCAACGGGTCTGAAGTGGTTATATATGTTTCGGACAGGTTGATACTTGGGAGAAATACTGAATTTGCAGCCTTTAAATTTGCGGTAGCTATTCCCATACTTTGTTCCACCTTTTGGATTTCCCAATTGTTTCTTTCGGCTAATTCTGTCGCTTCTGCAAGTGAAAGTGTTAGCACTTTTTGACCAAAAGCGAATTGTATTCCCATAGCCAATAATAGGGTCAACATTAGTTTTAAAATGATCATATTTTTATATGTTAATATATTCATATTATAATTCAAAAAAAGTTACATATTACATTTAGCCATACAGTCAACAACCGTCAGTACTTCTTTTAATTTCAAAGAATAGAGGATACATTTTCCTTCCCGTCTGTTGCTGAGGATACCTTTGAGTTTCATATTATTTAAGTGATGCGAAATAAGGGATTGCTCAATATTCAATTTGTCACAAATGTCGCTTACAGATAGCGCCTCAGTGTCAGCCAATAGGCTAATAATACCTAACCTAACAGGGTGACCTATAGTCTTCAATATGAAGGCCACCTTTTCCATTTTTTCACTGTTTATTGCTATTGCTTCCATGTGATATAAATAATCCGCTCCAAATATATGATAAATTAATCATATGTACAAATTTTCATACGTAATGCTTGAATAAAGAGTTGCCATAAAAAATCAATAATTATAAAATGGCAACTCTATTTGAATTCGGTTAAAATTTTAATGAAACAGAATATCCAATCCACATTTTTAAATTTGTACCGGAGTATGTTTTGTTGAAAAAGGTCTTTTCGGCCAATCCTACAGTACCGTATTTTTTAGTCTCAGGGTCAACGACACGGGTTACATAGATGTTTAATACAGGGCCAGCATTAAGAGATAATTTTCTGGCTATTTGATAACCAATGTTTAGATTGAAACGGTTGAGTAAATTGAGATCGTCTGAGTGACCTTCACTGGTGTTAATGGCATGAGATGATAGTTCAATATTCCCAAAAACATTATTATTAAAATTATGCTGAGTGCCCAGGCCAACTCCATAAGACCAGATAAATTCTTCTTTTGTTTCGACACCCGCAGATAGGATGGTGTATAATGTTTTTGTGCCTGACCTGAAAACCAAATTGACATCTGTGACATCATTATTCTCAGTAGCAAATTGCACCAACCCGGATTTTACTATGTTGATAAGGCCAATAGTGGCACCAGACTTTACCGAGTCAGCAATGTTTATTATTCCCACCTGAACACCTTTTACGGTTTTTGCTTTGTTTAAAAAGCCAGACCATTGCATCCCATTTATTTCATTGGATTTGTTAACAAACCCTGCCATTTGAAGGCCTTTTGAGTTGTTGGAAACATTTACAAAACCGGATATCTGTGCTCCTTTGATGTCTTCTGTGCTAATATTTGCAAATCCTGATATTTGAGAGCCTTTGATATTTCCTTTAGAAATATTAGTAAATCCTGAAAGTTGCCAGCCTTTTGTACTGTCGCCTGCATAATTTAAAAAACCGCTAATTTGAGCTCCTGTCAGTTCTCCTTTTACTATGTTGTTGAACCCTCCAAGTTGCAATCCAATAGCAGATCCTCCGGCTGAATTGCCAAACCCTGCAATTTGTACTCCAGTGATATCACTCTTATCCACATTGTAGAAACCTCCCATTTCAAATCCTTCAAAACTATATTCCGAACCTGCGAATAAATTGAAAGACAGTTTGTTTTGGTACATTTCGGCTGCACCATTACTGGTTCCGAATCCCGGTATTACAGTAGCTTGAAATAAGCGTTCTTTTGATTTTTCATCCTCGTCTTTTCTTTTGATGGTTTCAGCAAATGCCGTAGAAAGATTGAGAATGGTAATTAGTCCTATGATAATTTTCGTTTTCATACCTTTTGTTTTTGAAACTTTTAATTGTTGTATATCAAAAACCAGAAAACAAAGTGCGTTTTTACCCCTACAAACAGATTGAAGAAAAATTAGAATTTTAATGAGGCAGAGTATCCCAGCCAGATTGATAGCCCACTACTGTCGTATTTTTTACTAAAAACAGGATTTTTAACAATGTCATAACCATATTCCTGAGTATCTTCATTCAGGGCATTACTTACGTATATGTTGAGCGTTGGACCCATATTAAGAGAGAGGTGAGGAGCAAACTGGTAACCAAAATTTAAGTTTAGTTTGTTCAATAAATTCATGTTTTCAAATGAGCTTGACTTAGAGGAGAGTACGTGAGACGAAAGTTCAATATTTGAAAAGAAGCTCTTGACTATTTTGTATTGACGTCCAAAGCCTAATCCGTAAGACCAGATGTAATCTTCTCTGATTTGAATGCCCGATGAAAGGATGCTATAAAACGCATTGGAACCTCCTCTAAATTCCAGGTTTACATCTGTGACATCATTGTGGCTCAATGATAGCTGGTGCAGGCCTTTTTTTACAAAATTGAATAGTCCAATGGTTGCTCCGGATGCTACAGAGTCAGCAATATTGACTACAGAAAGTTGGATGCCTTTAACTGTTTTAGCATGATTTACGAATCCCGCCAATTGAAATCCGTCCATTTCTTTGGCTTTATTGTAAAATCCTGAAATCTGAGCACCTTCTAAGTCGGCTGCTATATTAGTGAACCCCGCTAATTGCAGGCCTTGCATTTTTTTTGAAGATATATTTATGAATCCTGTGATTTGACTGCCAGTAGTGTTTTCAGAGATGTTGTTGAAACCGGACAATTGTATGCCCTTCATATCATCAGCAACCACGTTGAGAAATCCGGATAGTTGCATACCGGCAGTGTAAGATTTATTTGTATTGATAAAACCTGCAACCTGCGTTCCTTTTACTATTTCTCCAACTGCATTTCCAAACCCTGCAATCTGAAGTCCGGCTACTTCTTTTCTATCAATATTGTACAATCCTCCAAGCTCAAAAACAGAAAGGCCATAAGAGTATCCTGCAAGCAGGTTAAATGAATACCTGTTTTTAATTTGTCCACCCATCTGCATATTTGTTCCGATAGATGGGATAAAAGAAAACTGAAAATCCTTTTCTTCAATTAGTCCAATATTTTTAGAATTTTCCCTTTCTTTTTTACTTGTAAAAAACTGTACCAGCTTTTTGGTTTCTATTTCTTTGAGTTTGGCTTCTACGTCTTTAAAAAAGGTGATTTTCTTTTCAGGTTTGTCCGTAACAGGGTTTAGATACAATTCTCGGTTGAAATTCAACTCTTTGGGAACCCGGATAATAGTGTCTTTATAATTTGCCCGGCTCACAGCAAATGTGACATAGTCTGATTTGGCAGAGACGGACAATTCAAAATTTCCCCTGTCGTCGGATAGAGTGGAGTTCAGTTTATTAACTTCATATACAGTTACACCTTTTATGGTCTCTCCGGTTTCAGCATCCTTAATGTCTCCGGCAATTTTGAACTTGTTTTTAGTTTGAATTGCAGGTTGTACTCTTTGTATGATGATATAACTTCCTCTGTATTTTAGTTCTATCTGGTTTCCTAAAAGGTCATTCAACACCAGCTCAATCGGAGTATTTGAATATGATTTGTTGATGTTTTGATGTACCTGAATAACATCCGGATTGTAAGAAAGGTTGAAGTCAGATATGGCACTAATTTGCTCAAGAGCCTGTATGGTATTTACATTTTCAAAATTGATTGAAATTGATTGATTTTTAGACTGTTGAGCGTTGCTCGAAGTGTGTATCAATAAGGAAAATACCAGCCCATAAAGCAAACATGAGATAGAAATACTTTTTACGGAATTAATCACATCCATTACCTGTTAAAATGTATTGTCCGCTTTGATTCTCAACCTCCAGATGTAGCGTAGCTGCAATTACGTCCAATACATTTTCCAATTCTTCATCTTGAAATACCACAGATATTTTGCAGGAATTGAGCTTTGTGTCAGATAGCTGGATATTAGTATTGTATGTCTTTTCAATAGCATCAATTGCTTCACCCAAACTAACACTACTAAAGGTCAGGGTTTTAGTACGCCAAAAGTCATGAGTGATGGTTTTAGGGGTGTTTTTTCGATAAAGCAGATCTTTACTTTTAAGGTAAATTCCTATCGATCCTGGTGTCAGTTTTTCTTGCTGATCGTTGGCAGCAAAAAGCACCATTCCGGTATCTACTGTGACAACAATACTATCTGATGCTTCTTCCGAACTTACATTGAAAGAAGTACCCAACACTTTGATAGTAGTGTTTTGTGTGCTTATGACAAAAGGCTGATTTGGATTGGATTGTACTTCAAAGTACGCTTCTCCTTTTAGAGAAACAGTTCTTTGATTCTTATTAAATTTATCAGGGTAGGAAATACTGCTGTTCTTGTTTAAAGTGATTTTGCTGCCTTCTGAAAGTAGCTTTTCAACAACCTGATCTTGTGCAGTTACCGAAATGATATTTTCATTGTCTTTTTGTATGAAGAACCAAATACCCATCAGCAAAATAGCCAGGCCTGCCGCATATTTCAAAGTAGAAACAGGTAGCTTTATCGTTTTCCTTTTGTCATGGCCTTTGATGTTATTTTTAAATTTCACTTTTTCCCATGCATTATCTGTATCAAATGCCTGCTTATTCTTTTTCAGGTAGCTTAATGCCTCTACATCAGTATAAAAAATCCCTGTGTCATCTAGTAATTTTTGATTTTCAGAAGAAAGGGCAGACCAATTTTTAATAGCAGACACTTCTTCAGGAGTAACATCTCCCGAGAAATACCTGAACATGAGTTCCTCTGATATGCTATGTTGGTTTTCTTCTTTCATTTATACTGTATAAGCTTGACAGCCATCTTCGTTTTTACCCTTAAATATATTTTTGAAAGTACAATAGCCAGGGTATAAAGCCTGGTAAATACTTCCCTAATGTATCTCTCATTACTTTCAACGCTCGTCCCATTTGTGATTCTACTGTTTTGATCGAAATGTTGAGTTCTTGAGCTATTTCTTTGTACTTCATTTCTTCAAACCTGCTCAGTTCAAAAATCTCTCTGCATTTTGCAGGGAGTTTGTTCAATGCTTCATCAATTTTATCCTGTAGTTCATCCAATTCCAGGTAATCAATTTCGTGATAATCACTTTTTCCTTTTTCATATTCTTCGTGTTGCTTTTTTACCTTTTGATGCTTTAAGTGGTTTAAGCAAGCATTTCGCACAGACCCGTACAGGTAAGATTTTAGCGATGTTTTAATTGTGATATTATCAGCTTTTTCCCATAGGTTGCCAAACATCTCCTGAACTATTTCCTCTGCAAGGTCTGAGTTTGAAACATACTGATAAGCAAAAGCTGCTAGCTGGCTATAATAGGCTCTAAATACACTTTCAAAAGTGTTAGAGTCTTTTAGGTTGGTGATATTTTGTGTGGGTGTAGCCTGCAATATGTTCAATAATTACCGCTAAACTACCAAGTTTTATCAGAAATTAGAATTGATGTAAGAAGTCATACTTCCTTTATTCATTTTTTTCTGATTTGCTTTGAAAAAATAAAGGTTTGAAAGTGATCATCACCCATGCCCAGTTGTTGATTTTATTCTTATTTCCTCCTTTTAGTGCTTCCATTGTATCTGTGGCAAACATTTGAGAGTAACCACATTGTAGCACCACATCATTTTTGACTTTATACGAAAGGGAAAGATCCACTTCCTCACCCAATGCCTTACTCATTGTGTTTGGAAATGAACCACTGCTTACTTTTCCCGTGCTTGCAAAAATATGGAGTGCCCCGTAAAGATTCATTTTTGAAATGGCTGTTTTAGCTCCAAAGTAAATATCGCTTAGACCTACACTATTGATGTGATTACCTACGTAAAAGTAATCCATATAACCGTTGAATTTGTGGTTGGTACCGTAAAATGGTGTGAATGCTTTGTTTTTATTTCCCGGGCCTACCTGATCATTCCCTGACATCATTTCATAGCCAACAAATACTGAAGTTTTTACTCCTGTTTTATAATCGACATCAAGTCCTATCAGGTTTGCATTAATGTCTGATCCATCCGAATGTTCACCTGATTGATGATATAAATTAATTGAAGAAGAGATGGCATTTTTTTTATATTCAAAATGAACCCCTGTAGTTTGACTATAAACGGTTCTATAGTTAGTAGGTGTGCCTGCCTGAATTCCGTTATTTAAAAAAAGGAAGCTGCCTTTGAAATCACCCCGGGCATGATGTGCCCAGATGTATTGAAAGGCTTTATAACTGTTAGACACTGAATAATAGGTGTCTGTTGAGTTTGGACGATCCTGATTGAAGGCAAAACCCATTTCTAATTTAAAGTTATCAGTTTTGTACTTTGCAACAGCAGCGTCGTGGCTCCTGGCTTGTTGTGCCCAACCTACATTACCAAAAATCCTGTGATCATCGTAAACTATCTCTTGTCTTCCTGCCCTGAGTGAGTATTTACTAGTGAACAATACTTCTGCCCATGCTTCATGTATGGAAGTGAGTGAACCATCATTGTTTACTAATTGAGACTGACTGCCCCATGTACGGACGTCTTGCATCACTACCCTGAATATGTAATCATTATTTTTAAAGTCAAAATTGATTCTTGTTCTTTGATCTGTAAAAGATCCGAATTGACTGGAGTTTTGAGATAAAGACTGATACCCATTTCTAAACTCATATCTTGGCCTGATTTCACCTGAAATGGAGAATTGAGAAAAAGCCTGCTGTGATAGTACAAGAAAGACAATTAATGTGAGTGATTTATTCATGATATTATGTTCAAAATGGACATAAAATTATGAAGAAAACAAAGATTATCAACTCTCATTGATCAATAATATATAGATCATTTGTCATGAAAATGCCTGATGACTAAGTGAAAAAATCACTCAATCATCAGGCATAAACTGTATCATGTAACCCTTAAGAAGGGTAGGGGTTAGTTGTTAGAAATTATTGTTTCACTGGTTTTCAACTTAAACATCACACCCTTTGTTGCTCTACTGCTTTTTGCATTCAGTACCAATGTTTTAGATATACCCATCGCATCTTCACTGGCAGTTACTATCATTTGTTTTTGTGTCAATGGATCAGTGCCATCTTTAAAACTGATAGAAATTCCTTCCGGTAGTGTGCTGCTTATAGACAAATCTATTTGGGTTTTACTATAAGATTTAGATCGGTTGATGGTAACATCAATTATCTGTGTTTTTCCAGGCAAAATACTGATATCCGTTTCAGACAATTTTACAGTAAACTCTTTCTTAGGAGTTGTTTGAGCGAACGACTCTGTCAAAACAGTTGACAAAGCGAAAAGGGTAAATAGGATGATTTTTTTCATTGGATTGAATTTTTAGAACAAATTGTTGTAATGTTAGAAAATAGTACAAAAGAAATACCCTAATGGGCAATGCAAAGATATACGTCCTCTCGAACAAAAGGTTTATTTGTTCGAATAATAGTAAAAGGTGCACAATTAGTGTATTGAATCTATACTTTTAAATAATGAAAAACTGAGTGTCAAAAATCCTATTGGTTAAACCAATACTTAGAATTAAAATAAGTTTTAGATTTGCTCATGCAAAGGCGCAGTATGCGATCTGAAATTCAATAAACCCTCTATGATCAATCAGGCCACCATTGATGAAATAAAATCCAGAATGGATATTTATGAAGTTGTCAATGACTTTGTTCGCCTGAAAAAAAGTGGTAGCAGCTACAAAGCTCTTAGTCCCTTCACAAATGAAAAGACTCCTTCTTTTGTGGTTTCACCTTCAAAAGGAATTTATAAATGTTTTAGCTCCGGTAAAGGTGGTGATTCGATAAGCTTTCTACAGGAAGTAGATGGCCTTAGTTATATAGAGGCACTTAAATATCTTGCTCAAAAGTATGGCATTACCATTGAAGAGGATGAAATGCCTGACAATTTCATTGAAGAACAGAACCTCAGAGAGAGCCTCTTTATAATTCTTAATTTCGCCAAAGACTATTACAAAAACAACCTTCACAATTCGGATGAAGGTAAAAGTATCGGACTTTCATACTTTAAAGAAAGAGGTTTTAGTGAGGAAACTATTGATAAGTTTGATCTGGGATATGCTTTTGACCAATGGGATGGTTTGATTAAAAGTGCCAAGGAAAATGGTCACAATCAGGATTTTCTGGAACAAGCAGGGCTCAAAATTGTCAAAGAGGAAAAACAATATGACCGTTTTCGCAGCAGAGTCATTTTTCCTATTCACAATATCACTGGAAAGGTAATTGCTTTTGGTGCCAGAATACTAAAAAACGACAAAAACCAACCCAAATATATCAATAGTCCGGAAACGGATTTGTATCATAAGAGCAATATTCTTTATGGTATTTTTCAAGCTAAAAACACCATTCGCAATGAAGATAATTGCTACTTGGTGGAAGGATATACTGATGTTATTTCATTGCATCAGGCTGGTATTCACAATGTAGTCGCATCTTCAGGTACATCACTTACTGACGATCAGATAAAGCTGATAAAACGCTTCAGCGATAATATTACAGTATTGTTCGACGGAGATAAGGCAGGGTTGAAAGCATCAATGAGAGGTATTGATATGATTTTGGAAGGAGGGCTAAATGTCAAAGCTGTTCCGTTTCCGGAAGGTGAAGATCCTGACAGTTACTCTAAGAGTCTGGGGCCTGAAGGGTTTAAACAATATCTTGATGACAATGCTAAGGATTTCATCGCTTTCAAGGCTTCCGTTTTTATAGCAGAGGGCAAAAATGACCCGATCAAAAAAGCAGAGTCTATCAGGGAAATAGTTCAGAGCATTTCTTTAATACCTGACCCAATTAAAAGGTCGGTTTATTTGCAGGAATGTAGCAATCTGCTAAATATTGAAGAAACTGTTT
Source organism: Reichenbachiella sp. MALMAid0571 (assembly GCF_040151475.1). Lineage (NCBI taxonomy): Bacteria > Pseudomonadati > Bacteroidota > Cytophagia > Cytophagales > Reichenbachiellaceae > Reichenbachiella > Reichenbachiella sp. MALMAid0571. Next base: position 170,745 of record NZ_JBDKWG010000150.1, read on the forward strand.
TGATCAATGAGCTAAATAAGCTTTTGATTAACAAACGTCGTGATGTTGTAAAAAAAGAAGAAAGGGCTGAGCTTGTTCCAGAAGCTTTTATTCAGGAAAAGGATGAAAAAACAGACAGGTCTGATGCCATTTACAAGCAGGAAAGAGAAAGTATCAGGATATTACTCAACTATGGTATGGAGTTGATCAGGGGGAGTGAAGAACAGGAATTACACCTTATAGAATATTTCATATCTGAATCTGAAGACCTGGAATTTGAAACTCCCGTTTATAAAAGAATATTTGACCTTTTTAAAGAGAAATTGATTGATGGAGTAATCATAGATGCCAATTATCTTTTAGACTCTGTTGAAACGGAATTAAAATCAGTAGCTGTAGATTTGATGACCGAACGGTACGAACTCAGCCCGCAATGGAAGGATAAGTATAAAATAATTGTACCCAATGAAAAAGATGTATTGAAAAATGCAACTTATACGAACATTTTAAGGTTGAAACTGAGAATAGTACAAAAGCTGAGTCATGAAAACATGGATAAATTGAAGGCTTCCAAAGATGAAAAAGAAACGAACGAAATTTTAATGGTTCAGCGAAATTTAAAGAAATATGAAGTGTCAATAGCCGAAATTTTAGGTATTGTTGTTACATCGAAATGAGAGAGAGTAGCTGTATGTTACTATTTAAAATATAGAACAAATATTATCATAAATAATAGAAGAATGTTAGACGAAATATCAGAGGCGATAGAAGCAATAAAAAGGGGAGAAGTAGTTATTGTGGTGGATGATGAAGACAGAGAAAATGAAGGAGATTTTATATGTGCAGCAGAGAGCATCACACCGGAAATAGTGAACTTTATGGCTACTCATGGCCGTGGATTAATATGTGCACCGCTCATCGAAGAAAGGTGTGATGAATTGGGGTTGAAACTAATGGTGGGAGAAAATACAGCACTTCACGAAACTCCCTTTACTGTGTCTATTGATTTGAAGGGGTATGGTGCTACGACCGGTATTTCGGCAAGTGATCGTTCAAAAACCATTAAAGCATTGGTAAATCCGGATATTAAACCGGAAGAATTTGGAAGACCCGGTCATATTTTTCCATTAAAAGCCAAGGCTGGTGGAGTGCTTAGAAGATCCGGACATACTGAAGCTGCTATAGACCTGGCGAGATTGGCTGGAATGTATCCTGCTGGTGTTTTGGTTGAAATACTGAATGAAGATGGTACTATGGCTCGTTTGCCTGACCTGAGAAAAGTGGCAGACCAGTTCAATCTAAAATTGATTTCTATCAAAGATTTGATTGCCTATCGAATGGAAAAGGAATCTTTGATCGAAAGACAAATTGATGTAAAAATGCCTACTGAATTTGGAAACTTCGATTTGGTGGCCTACAAGCAAATTAACACTGGAGAAACACATCTGGCTTTGATAAAAGGAGAGTGGGAGGAAAACGAACCTGTAATGGTAAGGGTGCATTCATCTTGTGTCACCGGAGATATATTTGGCTCCTGCCGGTGTGATTGTGGTAGTCAGTTACACAGTGCTATGAAAATGGTGGAAAAAGAAGGCAAAGGCGTGGTATTATACATGAATCAGGAAGGGAGAGGAATTGGCTTAATCAATAAGTTGAGGGCTTATAAATTGCAGGAAGAAGGCTTGGATACAGTAGAAGCTAATTTGAAATTAGGCTTTGATATGGATCAGCGTGACTATGGTGTTGGAGCTCAAATCATTCATGATTTAGGGATTAAAAAAATAAAATTACTAACAAATAATCCAAAAAAACGTGTTGGATTAATGGGATATGGTTTGGAAATTGTTCAGAACATACCAATAGAAATTGTTCCAAATCAACATAATCAAAAATATCTTGAGACCAAGAGAGATAAAATGGGACATAACATTCTAAAGAATGAAGAGGCTAATTAAATATACTACACTACTATTATTAACAATTTATTTCAGTACCGCTCAGGCTCAGGAATTCCCTTCCAGAATATGGCATGAAGGTTATTTGGTTACTGCGAAAGAAGATACTGTTCGGGGTTTAGTCAAGTATGACATGGACACGGATATAGTCCAGGTTATTGTAAATAAAGATCAGGTGCAGACTTTCAGCAGCAAGAAAATTCTGTATTTTGAAATATTTGATAAGACGGTTAACAATTACAGACAGTTTTATTCATTACCATATCAGGTAAAACTGGACTACAAAACTCAATCATTGTTCGAAGTATTATATGAAGGCCCCCTGACTTTGCTTGTAAAAGAGAAGATCATCATGGTATCAGATCCATACAACCAGTCGTATTACAATGGTCCAAGTCTATCCCGAGAAAAACTGACTTACACCTATTTCTTTATTGATCAGAAGGGAAAAATGAATGAATACAGTACTGGGAAAAAAAATGATCTGTTGGATATCATGAAAGAAAACCCCAATAAGGTGAAAAATTACATCAAGTCCAATCGCTTGAAGACAGATAAAATGAGAGATATTGTTCGAATTACTGCATTTTATAACTCTTTGTTGCGCAGTTAGTTAACATTGAAACTGTAAATTATTAATTATAAGCGATTACGCTTATATCTTGCTCGTTTTTCCAATTTGCATTTTCCAATTTTGAAAGCTTGATTGTTCCGGTAATGTAATTGTCATTTTCGCTGTAGTACTTTTCAGCTATATGTTCGAAATCATTGAAGTCCGGAGACGTTCCATTGCTGTATCGGACATATACCTTCAATTCTGAGTCTCTGGTCAGTTTTAGTTTTTTGTGAAACCTCTCATACTTTTTGTATTCATATTTGTAGGAATAGTTGAGTGCAGAAATGTCAGAAAGTACTGCCGATCCTGTAGGCTTGTCTCCGGCTCCTTTCCCATAAAGCAATTGATTCTCGGAAAATGCACTTTCCAGAATCACCGCATTGTACTCATTTTTTGTAAATGAGAGAGTAGAATTGTCATCTACAAAAGATGGAATAACATAAGCTTCAATATGATCCTCAATTTTCTTGCACTTGGCAATTAACTTTATATTCAACCCATGATTTTTGGCAAATTTGATATCGAAAGGATTGATTTTGGTAATTCCATAACTGAACACATCTTCTGGCTTTGAAATGAGTCCAAAAGCGTGAAAAATAATGATTACCAATTTGTGCTTTGCATCAATACCTTCCACATCCAGGCTGGGATCAGTTTCCGCAAACCCAATGTCCTGAGCTTCTTTCAATACCACGTCATAATCCAGTCCTTCATCTATCATTTTTGATAGAATGTAATTGGTGGATCCGTTGAATATACCGGATACTGACGTGAGCATATCATTGTCATAATACTCTTCCAGGTTTCTAATGATAGGAATACTGGCACAAGAAGAGCCTTCATACAGAAATGGCACATTGTATTTTTTCTGTAAATCAACTAAGGTCTGTAAGTTTTCAGAGATCATTTTTTTATTGGCCGAAATCACGGCCTTTCCTTTTTCCATTGCTTCTTTCACAATGTCAAATGCAGCCTCTGCATCGTCTATCAATTCTACAATGACATCAATATCCGAGTCGTCTAAAAGCTCGTGCTTGTCTGTAGTGAAATAGCTCTGATCGATATTCCTTTTCTTGTTGGCATTTTTAATGCATATCTTTTTGATGTTGGTGTACTCATTGTTGGTTTCTTGCAATACATACCACAGACCAGTACCAACACAGCCAAAACCAAATACACCCAGATTAATTCTTTTCATTTTCACACTATTTAAACCTTTTTAACACCAATTCACATAAAATAAAAAATCCCTTCCAGCAGAGCTAAAAGGGATATATTCTTTTGATAAAGGGTCAAATCCATTTCAACTCATCTATCCCTGTTCTTAGAAGGATTGGAAGTAGCACCTGCTCAAATACTAATGATGAGGGTTGCTAAGGTTTCTCAGGGCCAAATCCCTCCACCTTTCTTGATAAGTAACTAATTAAAAATAAGAACGTCTGCAAATAAACTGAATATACCTTGTTCTACCAAGTGCTGGTTTCAATATATCTGATAATCATTTACAGACAATTTTATTTAGAATAAAAATATGCCATGTGAATAAAAAAGAATTGATCTCCATAAGGTGGAGTCCTTCCCCATCTACTGACACCCTGACCTTCATAGCTGTAGGTTCCTGGAAAGTAAATAGGCAAACTGTCATCAATTCTAATATGATCAGCAATAGCTCCCACTGGAACCAAGCTCCCCCCACTGGTAATCCATGACTGATCACATTGAGTAGCGGCTGTAAGAAACAGCATATGTTTCTGCTCATTTTCAGTTATGAATCCACAATCCAGAGACATGGCGTAATCTCTAATCCAGAATGATGGGTAAGCACTCCTGCCACCTGGCCTGATAAGGACTCCCCCGGTTTTATTCTGATCACCTGTGCTTGCTATTTCTTGATCCGGATAAATCCGCGAACTTTCCAAAACATCCATTGTTAAGCCTTGAAGAAAACCAAGGTCTTTCGAACTCAGGATTTCACCATTTTGCTGGCAATAAATAGCATTGGACGTAAAAAGGAAGATGATTGAAATATACTTTTTCAATTTGCGGAATGTTTGAGACCACAAAATAATCTTTTAGGGCTTTAATCCCTCACCTGTTCATTGATATAAGCACCTTCAGGAATGGTATTTTTCTAATCAAACAACATTTCTGTTAGTCTTTTAACCTGGGTTCGACGTAACATTTGCCATTACATAAGTAAAATCAGTTGTTTTGTATCTTTGACATTCATTTTGAGGGACAGCTTTTTCCCGGAAAAGTTACAGGTCATCAAAGCTGAGAAAATGTTATTGTTATCACCAGGCCCGGAAATCAAAACCTGTTCCACCCTTCTATGGCCATGACAGAAACAAAAATGGGTTGAAAGCAGATGGAATCAATTAAACAATTTTAGTTGGCCTTTTGCTCCAATCTAAAACCCTCATAACGATTCTGTGATTATACTTCATTACCTGGTTTTTTTAATAAGCTATCACAAATATTCAAATATCTATGATAGCTTATTCATCAATTCTAAGAAAAAAGTTTAGTTCGCTCCGCCGTAACCTGGGTTTTGTTCTAATACTGCATCAATATTAGCTTCAATATCAGATAATGGTATAGGCATTAGACTATGGTGATCCTGAATATCATCAGCATTGAACGGATTATGCGCACGTACTCGTTCAACCAGCTTCCCGGTTCTGTGCAATGTTAATCTTCTTGGCTCTTCGAGACTCAGTTCACGCACACGTTCATCCAGAATATAATCTAAATCTACCTCGGATGCTAAAGCCAGTGTAGCACTTGATCTGGCTCTTATAACATTCACATCTGCTGCTGCACTGCTATTGTCTCCCAAGCCAACATAAGCTTCGGCACGGAGCAGATAAGTCTCAGGTAGTCTCACATAATACTGATCTCGATAAGTAGAACCAGCCCCTGATGATAGCACTAATGTTTCTTTATTTGCGTATAAACTTTCTGGATGTTGCCCCGCCACTGTCACTTTAGTAAGGTAAGGCTGAATGGCAAACGGATGTGTAGGTTCAGGTGGAAAATCCGCAAAGCTCTCCATAAAGTAAGGTGATTCAGGATTATCATAATAGTAATCGCGCCATAAATTGATATTAAGGCTTCTCTCGTCAATGTCATAGTCGGCACCCCATAGTTCCTGCTCTACCCATTCTGTCATGCTAAGAAGATTAATTCCACGACCACCAACGTTAAACGTGGATCTTGGGCCAAGCGTAGCAGGATTGCCATCAGGATCAAGCTGTATCCATATAAGAGAAGCGTGATATCCTTCAAAAGGATTAATTCCGGCACCACCGCCTGTTAGCAAAAAGCCACCTTGAATATCCGTTTCCATTTGTGCTACCCAGATAGCCTCAGTATTACCAGTAGAACGATTTTGATTGCCTAATCTAAAAAGATCCCAATAAGGATTACCACGGTCATCGGAAGCCAGTGAACCAAAGCGCTCGGTCATTAAACCAGTATTCGGATCATTAATTACAACAGATGCGGCAGTTATTGCTTCATTCCATTGCCCTAAAGCAATATGGGTTTCTGCTAAATAATGCTGTGCCACAAGATTGTGCAAACGACCATCCTGCACCTCTGTAATGCCGGGGAGATTATTAGCTGCATCCGTAAAATCTGTCACCATTTGGTTTAGAATGTCTTGCTTGGAAGCCCTTGTAAAATCTGTCGTCGGTCCTGTAATTTCGTTGATAACCAAGGGTACACCGCCATAATGATAAACCAGATACCTGTAAGCGAAAGCTCTGAAGAATTTCGCTTCTGCCTCAATAAGAGACTTCTCATTGGCTGTTAGTTCCGAGCCTTGCAATCTGTCCAGTAGTGTATTAGCATTAGTAACAATTTTATAATAGTTACGCCACAAATCACTGACATAGCCAAACCCATCTATATACACCTGCTGGTAATCTGCAAATCTGCTAGTGCTGTTGTCGAAACGTCCGTTGTAAAATGCATCTGTGCCTGTCCATTGAAACATTGCCCAATTGGCACTGATACCACCTCCACCATAGGTAGTTGCCCTTAGTCGTGCATATAGGTCATAGAGTGCGCTTTCAAACTGTTCAAAATTTTGATAGGCTGTCTCCAGTACGAAAAAAGACTCTGGTTTTTCTTCCAAAAAGGCTTGTTCGTTGCAAGATAGGGTACTTACGAATATCAGAACGAGCGCTATTATGTATATATGTCTTGATAAAATTTTCATCTTTTTACTTTTATTTAGAATTTGATTTCAAGGCCTGCTGTTATGGATTTCATCACAGGGCTATTGTTTGACCGTGAAAGGTTTTGACCAGTTTCCGGATCCCAACCTAACCAGTCGGTAAGTGTAATCAGGTTTTTACCACTTAGGTATAATTTCAAATTCTTGATTCCAACTTTTTGCATCCAGGCCTGAGAAGTATCAAAATTATAAGCCAGTGAAACATCCTGTAAGCGGACAAAACTTCGAGAAAAATATTGACTTTCGCTGAATGGTGTAGATGCTCCCAACCTTCGGAATTGGGCACCTGGGTTAGCTGGAGTCCAATAATCTACTACACTCAGGTTATTAAAGGTTATTGCTTGGTCAGTCTCAAGAGTTGGTTGCTCCAGACCAAGGTAAGAATCCTTGCCTCCTTGTATGCTGTTGATGAATAATTTAAGGCTAAAATTCTTATAACTTAATGTATTTTGTATCCCAAATCTATAGGCCGGCAAAGTAGATCCCAGGATTCTCCTGTCATCAGCAGATATTACCCCATCGCCATCGGTATCAACTATTTTATAGGTTCCTACTCCAAAGCCGGGAGGTAATTGATCTTGTTTATCAAGTTGCCAAATACCATCTATTTCATAGTTGAATATTGTACCCAAGTCTTGATCAATAAATAAACCAGATGCAACAAGATCATCTTCTTTACCGTCTCCGTCCGCATCACGGCCTAATAAGCTAACTACCTTGTTGTTGTTGGTTGAAAAATTGAACCTAACATCCCAATTGAACCCTTCCGGATTTGATTTTAAAACTTGAGCGTCAAGTATAATTTCCAGGCCAGAATTAGCAACTTCACCAAGGTTTGTTTGGATACCTGTAAAGCCTGTTAAACCTGGAAGTGTTTGAAACCATAATAAGTCGTTGGTAGTCGATCTATAATAATCAATATTACCATTGATGCGATAATCCAAAATGGAAAAATCCAGACCAATGTTAAACCCTTTCGTAGTTTCCCAGCTAAGGTTAGGATTAGCCAAAGATGAGGGTGTTTGCCCGTTAACTGTACTTCCTCCATCTCCAAAAACATATTGGGAAGTCGATTCGGTTGATACCCGGGCTAGCGACTGATATCTTTGTGTAAGGTTACCAGTTTCTCCATAACTTGCTCTAAGTTTTAGGTGGTCAATTGAGAGGTTGTCCATATTAAAATCCTTTGAAGCCACCCAACCTAAACCAACTGAAGAAAAAATTCCGAATTTTTTATTCTTGGCAAAACCGCTGAACCCATCCCTTCTGACTGTTGCTGTAACAAAATACTTATCTTGATAATCATAGGCTAATCTTGCCATTTGATAGCTAAAGGCTTCTTCATATCCATCTGAACTTATCGTTTGCAAACTAGCCTGTGGAATGCTATGAAATCCAAGTCCAACATTATCAAACCCACTGCCTGCAACACTTGTAGATTCCGCTTCTATCTTGTTTCTTCCTGCTAGCAAAGTTACACCTAAGCTATGCTTGCCCAGCTCTTTTTTGTATTCAACAATCTGATCGAGCAACTTGTCGTAAACCTGAGAGTGAGTCTTGAAAGCGTTTCCAATACCCCCGTTTGCAAGACCATTAGAATTGAAGTGGTTAGACCATCGGTAGTTGTGGCTGTAGTTCACCCTGTAGGTTAACCCTTCTACCCATGGAATATTAATAACTCCATAAAAAAGACCGGAAATATTGTTTCTGATGTCCTCATCCTGTGCTTCTGCAACAACGAATCCGTTAAGCGTGTTGGTACCATTGGGGAATAAAATCAAATCGCCGTTTTCATCCCTTGGTTTTGTTAAAGGGTCTGCTGAATATATATTAGCAATACTAGGGCTTGCTCCTGAAAAATCAGAAAATGACCCGAATGTACTGGCACCAATTGTCAACCAGGGAGTAACCTTCGTATCGTAGTTAATCCTAACAGTTGTACGATCAAATTCATCATTAAGTACCCAATTTTCTTGCTTGGTGTAACTGCTCGAAATAAAGTATGATGATGTTTCACTACCACCCGAAACCGAAAGTTGATGGTTATTTATAAACCCGTTATTTGTCATTAAGTCAAACCAATTTGTATCAGTTCCTTCATGAAAACCTTCCTGTACCGGAGTTTGGGGAGAAATAAATGTCCGGGGATCAAAGTTTGGATTCGGTTGGGTAAAATCCGGTGCTAAATACCCTCCGTTATCCCATGCAATATCTCTTGCAGCCTGGAGAATTTCCTCTCTATTCATCGTTCTATAAGCTTTTGTAGGGCTTTGTGAAGAATAATAAGTATTATACGTGATACTTGGAGCCGTCTCCTTTCTGCCCTTTACAGTTGTTACTAAAATCACTCCATTGGCAGCCTGGGCTCCATAGATAGCCTTACTACTTGCATCCTTTAAAACATCAATGGACTGAATATCCGAAGGATTAAGGTCATTTAAGTTGCCACGGTATATTGCCCCATCCACGACGACTAAAGGATTTAAGTTACCATTAATGGACGTCCTTCCCCGTACAGAAATAGATGGCTCTTGCCCCGCAAGGGTCACCTGACCAATATTTAAACCGGGAATCGTTCCCTGAAGCGACTGTAGTATATTAGTATTAGGAGCTTCTTTAAATGATTCCAAATTGGCTTGAGCAACAGAACCGGTAAGATCACTTTTCTTTGTCGTACCATAGCCTATTACTACAACCTCATTGAGCTGCTCGGCATCCAATTCCATCTGAAAATCCAACACCACCTGGTTACCCACCACAATCTCCTGGGTCTTGTAACCCACAAACGACAATACCAAACTAGCCCCCTCGCTGATGTTCAATTTGTAATTCCCTTCTAAGTCAGTGGTAGTACCATTAGCAGTACCTTTTTCAATAATGGATGCACCGGGTAGTCCTTCGCCATTTTCATCCGTGATCTTACCAGATATTTGGACTGTCTCTGCAATTTCAACACGTTTAATGTTGCCTTCCAAATCCTTCTTTTGAAGAACCGAAACCCCAACCACTTTGTTTACCTGCCTGAACTTGAGGTTGGATTGCTTCGAAATTTCCATCAGGATATCGTAAACAGATATATTTTTGCTACGGCCTAGATTGATGCGGATTTCGGGATCCAGGATTTTCCTGGCGTACGACAACTTCAACTCTGAACTGTTCTCAATCAGGTCAAAAGTCTCTTTGATGGTAAGTCCATTGACCACCTGATCGATAAAAATTTCACTTGCCTTCTTGTGTTGTGCCTTTCCGCTATGAGCGGATAAAAAGCCCATAAAAAAAACCTGAAATATCAAGCCATATGTGAATAGTTTTATGGTCATTGTGAATAACCGGAGTAATGTTAATTTCATTATCTTTGTTTTTTTGTGAAACGTAAGTTTTGCAACGTCTTCCCGGATAAGCATTTTGGACGATGAGATATCCTGGAAAGAAAAGTACACCTCGGATGCCTGGCATTCGAGGTTGTTTAGTATCAGCCTAATTCATCTGCTTCATTTTCCTAAAATTTAATGGTTACGGTTTTATCATTTATCTCATATTCAAATTCCTGCGAGTAACTCAAAACATCCAGCATGTTTTCAAGCGACATATTCGGGTATTTTCCTGTAATTTTTAAAGATTTTTTGCGCTCGGTAGATAAGTTCTGCACCCTAAACTCTGCTCCGTACCACCTCCCCAGTGTGGTCATCATTTCGTCAAACCCGGTATCATCAAAATAGATGGTGCCGTCTTTCCAGGCCAGAACTTTTTCATTGTCAAAGGAGCTCACTGAAAACCCTGACCTCACGGTGGTAGCCTGCTGCCCTGGGTGAAGTACCACCTGTTCGTTATTACCTGTGTTGAGCACGTCCACTTTTCCGGTGGTCAAGGATATTTTAATCTTGTCCTTTTCATGCGCATTGATATTGAAAGATGTACCCAAAGCTGTAGTAACTACCTGATCAGATGTCACCCGAAACGGCCGGTCTTTGTCTTTTACCACTTCAAAATAGGCCTCCCCTTTTAAACTCACCAGCCTATTGGTGTCAGTAAAATTTGGAAGATAGGATATGCTACTCGCTGCATTCAACCAGACTAGAGTACCATCGGGAAGTTTGACCTGGGATTTCACTCCACTGGGGTTCTCCTTCACTATCTGGCTGATGGCCAACTCTGTACCAGGGGTTTTGTATTTCATCTGGACGAAATAAAACAGTAACCCCAAGCCTGCAAGTAATGCAACAGCAGCAGCTATCCTACCAATGGATCTGTACCAACCAAACCTTTCTGTAGTCTTGGCCACACCGGTTCCTTGTTGGATCTTTTGGTAGATCCTATGTGATTGGTTATGAGATATAGAAGTATTGGTTTTTTTCCATTTTTCCGTCAGTATAAGATAGGTTTTCCGGTTCGTCTCTGATTCTGATGCCCAATCTTCAAGGCGTTGTACATCATTTTTCTCCGGGTTTCCGGTCAGAACGCGCGCAATGGTTTCATCAATGTTTTCCATTTTCTGGTTTCATTCGTTCAGTATCAAGAACGCAATATTTGAAACCTACCCTACCATGGGATCAAAAAAAAATCAAATTAAGCTACTTGTCATATTTGAGAACAGCCCAAAACCTGACAGGTTTAATGACCAGAAAGCCTAACCTGCGCCAATTAAGGAACAAAAACCTATCAGGTTTCAGCCCTCGTGCTTCAACTTGACAAAGTAGTCTAATCGAAAAAAGGGAATACAGTGGCAATAGCATTTTAAATGCAAACTTCTTTTAAGCGAAAAGTTCAACCATAAAAAATGTTTTTGTTAGATAGAGAAGCCAACTAGCCAATACTTAGAAGCACCCCAATCAAAATCGCCATGTTGTAATTTTTCAGGTTTATATCTTCGCATTCAAGATATTTGGTGATATCCAACCTTATCCTTTTCAAAGCAATACCCATGTGCTTCTCTACTGTCTTAACTGAAACATTTAAGGCTTCAGCTACTTCCTTGTAGGACATATTGTCGTCCTTCACCATATGATAAACAAGCGCACTTTTTTCCGGAAGCCTCCTAACACTCTCTTCTAATTGAGCTAACAATTCCTGGTTTATCAGGCTTGATTCGGAATCCGGCATGTTAATCCTGATGTTCAAATTACTTTGATCGATAGATTGGAACATCAGGGCCTTCTCATTTGACCTCAAAAATGACAATGACTGGTTTTTGGTTGAAATGAACAAATAAGACTCAAGGTTTTCGAGCTGGGAAAGTTTATGCCGGTTTTTCCAAACTTTGATAAAAACATCTGAAACGACTTCTTCAGCTACTTCGTTGGAACGCGTATAGTACCTGGCCAATTGATAAAGTTTACCATGATACCAATCAAACAAAGATTTGAATGCCACCTCATCATCGTCTTCTGCTATTTTCACCAGGTCTCCTTGCTTTATCATTTTTTGATATGACGTAAAGTGCTAAGTTAGTATTTTATGACAGGTAATTCAATTAGGGGTTTGTGGGCGGAAAATAAATACTTGTTATATGGTCTTTTGTTCAGCTATCAGATATTGCAAAATTCGAATCGAATATCCTACTTGTGCAATGATATGCTTTTTTTAAATTAAGTCCTCAAATTTCCAAATGCACAATAAATTAAGAAATTGTTAAGGGAGGGAGGTCCGAGATTTTTAACCTCTACATTCGAAGAAGTGAAACGATAGATGGATTGTAATAAATCTCAGATAAATACGATTTAGAAAGCCCTTTCAGTTTCTCCCGCTTTGGTGATTCTTTGTAGATGCGAAAGCATAAAAGAACAAAATAGTGGCGTCAAATTGAAGCCGCTATTAATTATATCAAACTAATAATCTGGGTTTTGAGCCAACACATGTTTTGCCTAAAACGCAATCGTATTTTTTATGCTTCAAAATTAGTGACATCCGCTTAAAAATGTGATTAGATTTAATCTTCTTGGAAAAATACAATAGTGGAGATTTGACTCTCCACTAAAGTTTATGATGTTTGAGTTACCACACTTAGACATCATGAGTAAAGATAGAAATTTGAC